>JAIBAQ010000204.1 GCA_019695095.1 Candidatus Hydrogenedentota bacterium | reverse complement strand
GGGGCGGCGGGCAAGAGGTTATGTGCGGTGTCGTTTACGGCGTGAATAACGTCATCCTTGATCCAGAAGGTGGCGTCGGTAGTCTGAAGTGTGGCGTCGTCGACGTATTGAAGAACGACCGCAATGCCGCCTTCCAGCCGGCCGTGCGGGAATGTAACTATGCCACTGTTTCCCATCGAACCGCTGACAATAGTCCTCCAAGTACCTGACTTGTGGATGGCATCGTAGACCTGGGTCGCTTTCATCGAGTCGGTATAGTCCCTTCTGTATTGGATCGCTTTCGGGACAAGAACGGTGAACAGAACTACGAGCACCAAAACAACGACAACTACCTCCACAAGCGTGAGTCCAGCTTCTTGAGATTGAGACCGGTACGAAGAGAAACGCTTGCTCATCATCGACTCCTTTAGGAAGGTCAAAGGCGCGATACGATATAGGGCAAAGCCATTAGGGTTAGCAGTACCAGCGGCCATACGCGTCCTTTCAGCAGATTGTAGTCGGCGAAGACATCGGCCCACGGACGCTTCATCCAGAACCGGACCATGACCGTCTCGAAGGCAACGGTCATCGCAGCCCAAACAGGACCAACGATGACTGCTTGTTGAGGCGTGAGACCCGTCGCGCGAACGAACCAAGCGATCAGAGCCGTGAAGATCATGCAGACGAAAACGGTCCCGATCTGGTGCGCGCGAAGGTCGCCGAATCGAGGAAGCAGGAGCTTCGTGCGAAGGCCTCCACTGAGGATTGCCACGATCAGCATGAGAAACCAAAAGCCCAGCACGCAAAGCGATAGCATGATCATAAGCTGGCGTCCTTCAACGAGAACGAACAGAGGGTCACGACGGGGCGGAACTCGATGAGTTGCACCGCCTGTAGACGGACGGGAATGAAAATGTGGCCGTGGTAGCATGCTTCGACGGCGCGCGGCACGGAACCGTGAGGAAGATCGAGTGCGGCCGTGCAGTGAGGGTTCCAGTTGCCGGGCTGGTAGTGTTCAAGCGATTGAATCCCGAGCGCGGCGATCCGGTCGTGAAATCGCGCGTGCATCTCAAGCAGTTCGCGCGTCACCACCGGGGCGAGAAACACCACGCCGTCTTCGCTGGGAAAGATCCCAACGGCGCCGAAGCGCGTCTCGATGCACTTTTCTTCAGCGGCGAATTGTTTGAGTTCAGGTCCAAGCCTATCCGGATCGACCGAATCGAAGACGGCCAGACTGATGTGTGGACAGGCCCCGATCGAAGGCAACACATCGGAGATGTTGTGTTCTTCCAACCGCTCCCACAATCTGCGCACGGCGGTATCGGCCTCGACATCGAACGAAAGCTCTACTGCAAATCCCACGAGTCCCCCTTTTCAGTACACATCACCTTCATTGAGGCGATCAGTGTGATTGGCCCGAATTGGCACGTGCCACGTATTTTCTCACGACGTATAGAACGAAAGCAGAAAGACCGGCAAACCTGAAGTCGTCGTCAATATAGTGCGTGATGACGTAGAACGCGAAGTAGTATGCGCGGCAAAAGGCCCACACCATTAAGACTGAGCACACAATGGTCGTCAGAGTAGGGCTTTCCATCACCACAAGAGCGAAGCACATACCGCCGATGACCAGGAATAGGAGGGCCTTTATATACATCCACTTGGGACTGACTACTGTCATTTGAATTCGATTGCTCATGCGGACGGGAACGATATCCGTCCACTCCGGTTGTGACTACTCCCCCAGCGACTCGCTATGCTTGCGGTAGAGTCCGCGGAACTGGTGATACGTCAACCCCAGGATTTCGGCCGCCTTTCGTTGGTTAAACTTGGCCCGTTGCAGTGCATCGCGAAGCAATTCTACTTCGACTTCACGTACAACATCGTCAAATGGACGTCCGCGAGCGATATCGAGCACGGTCGGAGAGTTCTCCATCGCCGGTTCCGCTGTGGTATCGGACGCGGCGGGCTTCAAGACCGGTTTGTCAGACCGCCAAACATACGGGCTCAGAAATGGATCGAAAATGATCTCCGTGTCCATGATGATGGTGTCGTCGGAGCGATAGACCGCGCGCTCGACCACATTCTTCAGTTCGCGCACGTTGCCCGGCCAGTCGTATTCTTCGAGCAACTGCACGGCCTCTTCGGTGAAATGCGGCAGCTCCGTCCACGCGAGTTCGTGCGCCATGCGCGCGCCGAAGTGACGCGCCAGTAGCATGATGTCTTCGCGGCGTTCGCGCAACGGCGGCAAGAAAAGCACCTCGAAAGACAATCGATCAAGCAAGTCGCGCATGAAGTGTCCCTGCTCGGCCATGTCGGAGAGGTTCATGTTCGTCGCGCCGATGATTCGCGCATCAACGCGAATGGGGATGGAACTGCCTACGCGTTCGAAGGCCCCATATTCGACCACGCGCAAGATCTTTTCCTGCGTCTCGACAGGGATGTTACCGATCTCGTCTAGAAAGAGGGTTCCCTCGTTGGCGGCCTCGAAGCGCCCCGATCGGCGGCGCAAAGCGCCCGTGAACGCGCCTTCCTCGTGGCCAAACAGTTCGGATTCAATCAAGGACGCCGCCAAGGCCGCGCAGTTCAGGGCCACAAAGGGTTCCTGCCAACGAGGCGATAAGTAGTGAATTCGCGAGGCGGCGAGTTCTTTACCGGTTCCGCGCTCGCCCAAAATCAGGACAGGACGATCCACGCGCGCAACCCGAGAGAGGCGCTCCTGGAAGGAAAGAAAAGCCTCGGATTGCCCCAATGCCTCCTGAATGAGAGGCTCGGCAGGCCGGTTTCGTTCACGACTACTGTTTTTGGCCTGTTCCGCCATCGCAATCCCCGCCTTTGTTTGGCCGCTTCGACCACAGATTAGGCTATTCCGCCACGGTTCGTCAACCGCCATGGTCAACCGGTATTCAGATAAGTTGCGCGATTCCAGATGCTTACCCTTTGATGCCACTTTTGGCACAAGCGTTGATATTGGGTGTGGCATGTTCAATTCGACGAGGAGCACGGGGTTGATGGAAATCTGGATCACGAGACGCAGGTACCGCCGCGTGCGGTTCCAAGGCAAAGCGCGGTATCAAGTGGCGCGCGAGACAGGTGGCCACGCCCTGATCCACGACGTGGACCAAGGGGGGTTGTGCCTGAGGGTGGAAAGCCCCCTTCCGCAGGGTCAACGGATCGTGCTCGAAGTGGAAGGCCCCGGCGCAAATTCCGGGTCGATCGAGTTCCTGGGAACCGTGGCATGGTGTACGCCCACCGCGCGGGGATACCTTGCCGGCATTCGGGTGTACGAAGACGATGCCGACGTGCGGACAGCACTCACGGAGTTGGTGTGCGAGGGCCTGAAGCGCCGGTGGAGCGCGCGGGTGATGCGTGATCGCAACTTCCGGTACGTCGAATACGGGCGTCGCGCCGCAGCCCCTGCGCCGGAAGCGTCGAGCGTCTGGAAACATCTGACGCCGCGCGGCGCGTGGAAACCTGCGGCTGCGGTGAACTTGGGATTCTAAGTAACGAACGCGCGACGGACGTTGCGCTGCACAAAGGAGGAGTCATGGGAATCTTCACACGGGCGCGAGACATCATCAGCGCAAACATCAATTGCATGCTCGATAAGGCGGAGGATCCCGAGAAACTCCTGTCGATGATGATGCGAGAGATGGAAGACACCCTGATCGAGGTGAAGGCTTCGTGTGCGGGGGCCATGGCCGCCCGGCGCAAGATCGAGCGCGAGCAGGACGCCGTACGTGCGCGCGCAAATGAGTGGGAAGGCAAGGCGAAAATCGCTATCAACAAGGGCCGCGACGACCTGGCGCGCGAAGCGCTTGTGGAGCGCCGGCGTTTCATGGACCGCGTCGAGGTGCTCGACCGGGAACTGGCGGAGTGCGAAGCCCTTCTTGAGCAGTACCAATCGGACATTGCCGAGTTGGAAGCCAAACTGGAGGCCGTAAGAGAAAAGCAGCGCGTCCTGGTTCAACGGCACATTCGCGCGGTGCATCGCAGGCGCGCGCAGCTCGACATCCGCCGCGTGGACACGTCGGACGCGTTTGCCCGGTTCGAGCATGTCGAACAGAGCATCGACCGTCTCGAAGCCGAAGCGGAACTCATCAATTTCGGGCGTAAGCCCAGTTTGAGCGCGCGGATTGACGCGCTGGCGGATGACGAAGACATCGAAACGGAATTGCAGCGATTGAAGGGGACGACTGGAGTCGCCTCTTCGTAACGAATAGAAGTGATGAAGCTGGGACGGCGGCTCGAATTGATGCGCGCGCCGAGGCAGAAAGGATAAGGCAATGACAAGGTATTACGACGGTGTGCGAACAGGCTTGTATCGGTCGCGCGACGGCGTTCTGTGCGGCGTGTGCCAAGGGCTGGCGGACTACTTCGATTTGTCGGCGTTCTGGCTGCGCGTCATCGTGCTCATCGCGTTTCTCGCCACCGGGTTCTTTCCGGTTGGCATTGGCTACATCATCATGGCGCTCATGATGAAGCCGCGCCCCGCGTACTCCTATTACTAGTTCTTCTTCTCCCGATCCCTACCGCCCCACGACACGGGGAAGCTGATGCCCAACCCTGGCTTCCCCAAGGACCCAAGCGGCGCGTGCAGCCCACGCGCCGCTCTCCCTTTCTCGCGGCGACACGCGGTATTGGAGAAGTGCTTGGCCAGTCACTCTCCTTCACGTTCGAGAACAAGGTACCCGCCACTTTGAGAATCGGGCGGCCACGCAATGAAGAGTCTGCGGTCGCGGAATTGCAGGGGGATTTCGGCATACCGAGGCGGATCGGTTTCGTTCAAGCGCCATTTCAACCAGGTGTACTGGTCCTTTTGCATCCATTGTTGTGTGGTCTCGCTCGCACCCTCCGACGTCGACACCGTGACAACGCGATCGGGTGCAAATGAGAAGGCGGTAACGGAAAGGTCCTTTTGCACTTCTGCGTTTCCTCCGAGGGTATCTGCAATGCCGGCCACACGCCACGTGCCCAAGAGACGCGCGGTCAATCTCCAATAGGCGTCAGGCCCAAATCGTTTCCGGGGCATGCCGCCGGCAGGTCCATCTTGAATAGCCACGCTGGCTCCCGTCATTGCGAGGATGCACAGGGGGACCAGGCACCATCCGAGGATGTATTTCACGCCAACGTTCCAGCGCCGATCGGAACACGAGACAGGGTCTTCGATAGTGCCGGTAGAATGGGCGGCGCGCGTTACGTAGGTCATGAACAGCATGGTCGCGGCGAAGGCGGGAATCCACAGCAGAAAGTGTCCGGGCATGGAGCTGGCGCTGGGGGTGTCGTGAAACGAATAGCCCGCCACGGTTCCCCAGACAAGCAAGAGCATGACGATCGCGCTTTTGCCAAATGCCGTCTGCGGGACGAGCTGACGGCTTCCACGCAGGTACTGGAGCAATCCCACGAGGACGGGAATGCTGACCAATGCGCCGCCCAAAACAAACCATCCATTCATGGACATGCCCAGCAATGGCGCGGTGTCCGAATGATCGGAGCGCTCAATCCAGGGAGCAGCATGGCGACGAAAATTCACCCAGTTGATGGCGAGCAACAGCGCGAAGGCGGCGAAGACATCCAGCGGAGGACGTGGCGTATCTTCAGCGGGAGAAGCGAGCCGTCCGCGCAGGAGCCGCAAGACGCCCAAGGCGATTGCAGAGCCCATGATGAGACCAAAGCTATCTTCCGCAATGCGCCACTGCGGCCATTGCTCGGTGAACGGCCAAAGGCGGAGAGCCACCGGATGGCGAATGAAGACGGCCGTCGCGAATCCAAGTCCACCGCCGAGGATTCCGTAGAGGCTGAGCATCAACGCAGCTCGATTATTGCGCCGATGAAGATAGATTAGAAGGACGACAAGAATTCCAACGACCCCTCCCCAACTTTCACTCCGATGGAGAGGCGCTAGTCGCAATCCTCCGAACTTGGTAAGACCCAGGTAGCCGACCCACCACGCAACGGCACACCAGAAGAAGAGTGCCGAGGCCGGTCTGTCTTTGCGGCAGGTCAACCAGTAGAGTCCGCTTGCGACGAGGGCAAACGTCGCAGAGAGCCAATCGCTATCGTGGAAGGTGCGAATTGAAAAGGTCTCGTAGGCGTCCTTGTAGTCTGGCGCCACGAGAAAGAAGAGGTAGGCCAGAAAGTAGAAAAAGCAGACGACGCTGAATGCGCGCGCAAACCGTTCGAGCACGGATCGCGGTTCGGTGAGAGACAGGCCGAGAATGCCCCCGCCGATACCCGCCCAAAGTCCACCCAGGAAGAAGAGCATCGAATAGCCGTAGTAGACGTCCGGAAAGGAATCGGACATCGTATAGGCGGTATGTTCCATATAGCTGAGCGAACCGCCCCATGCCCACCCGGCAGCGCCGAAGAGTCCGGCGACAACACTTCGGCGATACCAATCGCTTCGGCCGGAGGCCAGGCATACGGCCAGACCGAGCAGAGCGCCGGGCAACATGGCCCCCGCTTCGTGGCCGACTGTCCCGCGATATCCCCAGCCGTAGGCCATGATCAAGGCCGCAAAAAGCAAATAGGTAATACTATTACTTGGTGTTGTGCGGGACTCGTTCGGCATAAGGCCCTCTATTCAAGCATTCGCCCTATCGAGCTGAACAAAATAAGCAGATTATCTACGGTAACCAAGATGTTGTATGAACACAATGATCTTATACATGACGCAATCGCATGCGATGAAAGGTGTAACCAATAGACCTGCTCATACGTCTATGAAGTGGACAGGATCGCGCGCTTCCAAAGGAGTGCTGACGTGTTTCTTGGAAAAGCAGACGTTATGGCGAAACGAGTTTCGCTAGCCGTGCTCGTCTTCTTCGCGGCGGCTCTCGTAGGCATTGCGTGGCTTGCGAACGATTGGAGTGCGCCGCTCTGGGGAGTGGTCTTGTTTGCGGGCGCTATCGTGCTGTGGGTCAGCGCTGCGTTTGTTGTGCTTGCGCCACTTGGCGCAGTGAAGGCCCTGAGTGCTGTTCGTGCGCGTTTCAGATCCACAACCAAAGCAAGTTGAACAAATCATCCCGCTCGGTCGTCCTAATGGAACCAGATGTATGGATTTGGGGATGAAGTGAAACAGGTGGCGAGTTCATCTGTATAGATGACTTTAAACCAGCGGGCTGACATGGAAGGGGGCCTCGACAGACTGTACCGCTCGTAGGACCTTGACAAGGGGTACTTCGAGGGCAATGAGGCCGGCCCGCAAGACTGGCGAAAAAAGCTCACACGGCTTTGATTTCGCCGGAGATTGGCGAGAAACCACACCGTCGCCGCAATAGCTCGGGTCCCACCGCACATCCAAGTGCGCATGACTGAAGAGTTTAGATATAGAAAGGTGTGTTGGTACATAGGTTGCTCCGTATGTGGAGCGAAACGCCGACACGGGGTCGGCAAAGGAAAAGACCAATGATGCGCGAAGAGACAAGCAGAGGGGAAGGCAGACGGTTCGTCCGGTTGCCCTTTGCGAGTACCGTGCAGTACCGGTACGGCGCCCAGGACACGGGTTCGGCCACGTTGCTGAATGTCGGTCGTGGTGGCGTCTGCGTCCGCATGGGGCGGTATCTGCGCCCTGGCACGCGTGCGTTGGTCAACGTTCCGAGCGTCCAGCTTGATGGACGGTCCGTCGAATTGAAGACCGAACTGGTCTGGTGCCGGCCGGCAGACGAACCGCATGAGTTCGAAGCCGGGTTGCGCATCGTATTCGACGAGCCGGATGCCATCTCTGGAGCGTCCGAGTTGATACACCGGGCGCTCTTGGATGCGGGTGCCGAACCCCGTCGGGTCAACGAACGGATGGTGTGGAGTCTGGCGCGCGTGAGAGCGCCGCAGGGCGGACGTGAGTCGCGTTCTGTGGAAAGCCCGACTTCGGCCTTCCTCGAAGATCCGGAAGGCGTTGCGCTGGCAGCCACAGCGTAACAACGCGCCGTCCAGGGACTGGGCGGCGAACGGAGGCAACACACCATGGGTATCTTCACGCGCGTACGGGACATCATCAGCTCGAACATCAACGCCATGCTTGACAAGGCGGAAGATCCGGAGAAGCTGGTGAAGCTGATGATCCGCGAGATGGAGGACACGCTCGTCGAGGTCAAGGCCTCGTGCGCGGGCGCGATGGCCACAAAGAAGAAGATTGAGCGCGAGCTTGAGGACGTCAGGAAGCGCGAGACCGAATGGAGCGGCAAGGCCCAGCTTGCAGTGGACAAAGGCCGTGAGGATTTGGCCCGCGAAGCGTTGATTGAACGCCGCCGCTACCGCGAACGCGCTGAGGCCATCGAACGGGAACGCGTTCAGTGCGACGAATTGGTGAGCCAGTACCAGAGTGATATACTGCAGCTTGAGGAAAAGCTTGCCGCGGCGCGCGAGAAACAGCGGATGCTGGTGCAGCGACACGTTCATGCTCAGCGGAAACGCCAGGCTCAAATCGACATTCGCAAGGTGGAAACGAGCGACGCGCTCGCGCGGTTCGACACGTTCGAGAATCGCATCGAGCGGATGGAAGCCGAAGCGGACCTCGTGAACTACGGCGCGAAGAATTCGCTCGAGGCGGAGTTTCTCAAGTTGGCTGACGACCAGGACATTGAGAAGCAGTTGGCCGAGCTCAAGGCGAAGTCGCAGGGCGGCACTCCTCAGAACTAACGCATCCGGCGTTACGCATTCGAAAGTCAACGGTGCTTTGGATTACGGGTGAGGTGTGCCTGAACGCCTCCAGAAGATGTGGGAAACGAGATCATGGAAACTTCGGTCGCCATCCCGATTTTCGGGATTCTTTTCGTAACACTGGTGACGCTGGCGGCATTAGCGATTCCTGTGCTCGTGCTCGTCATCATTCTGAAGGCCGTGACCAGCAGCAAGCGGAATGCGGGACTTCAAGAAGATGAGGCGCGAATCATGCAGGAGATCTACCAGAGTCTTGGCCGCATGGAAGAACGCATTGAAGCGCTTGAAACGCTGGTGCTGGACCCGAAGGACAAGGTGTCCGTAGAAGAGTAAGCGACGAGGACAGTGCTGCCGGTTTTCAATGCCAGCAACGTGACTCGAAAGGAAAAGTAGATGCCAGGGGTTGCCGAGTTAGCCATCATAATCACGATCGTTCTGGCCAGTTTGGCCGTGCCCGTGGTTATTCTGATTGCTGTCTTAAGGATAGCGTCCGGCGCCAGGCGCAACTCGGGACTCCATGAAGACGAAGCGCGCATCATGCAGGAAATCTACCAGAGCCTAGGTCGCATGGAAGAACGGATTGAAGCGCTCGAAACGCTGGTGCTGGACCCGAAGGACAAGGTGCGCGCAAAGGACTGACGAGACCGGAAGTAGTCGATACGCGGTAAGACGTCGACCGAAGAAGGGACAAACATGAACGGCATTCTGGGGTTAGGAATCGGAGCGGCAGAGATGGCCGTGATGATTCCTCTGGTGGCAGTCACCGGCGGGATCCTCATTGCGGTGTTAAAGATCATTAAGGGCGGGGGAAGCCAGCGCAATCTCCGCGAGACCTCTGATGAGACACAGTTGATTCAGGACATTTATCACGGCCTTCTTAAGATGGAAGAGCGTGTTGAGGCACTGGAGACCTTGCTGTTGGATCGCGAAAAGAAAGGGGGCGCACAGTGAGCCGCTACGACGATTTTCATGGTGGGTGGCGCGAGGTGCGCCGCCGGGCGCGTGAATTGAAACGCGAGGCGCGCCGCATGAGGCGCGCGTATCGGCACGGCTACAGGGACGACGACTCAGGAGACGATGACATGGACTACTCAACCGGCGGTTCGAAGACGCTGTACCGTTCGCGCAACGGCGTGATCTTCGGCGTGTGCCGAGGACTTTCAAATTACCTCGATGCGCCCGTGTTCTGGGTGCGCGTGGCGACGGTGTTTGCGACGTTTTTCACGGGCCTGTGGCCTATGATCGGCGCATACGTTGTCGCAGCACTGTTGCTCAAGCCCGAACCGGTCATCCCATTTCGCGAAGACAGCGATCAGGAGTTCTACGATTCGTATGTGAACTCGCGCGGCATGGCGTTGCAGCGGCTGAAGCGAACCTTCGATAACCTTGAGCGGCGGATTCGGAGGATGGAGAATATCGTCACCGCGCGGGATTATGACTGGGAGCAGCGGCTGAACGAAAAGTGAGGCAATTTTTGATTTTGGATTTT
>JAIBAQ010000203.1 GCA_019695095.1 Candidatus Hydrogenedentota bacterium | reverse complement strand
TCTTCGGTCGCCGGCGTGGTCCGCCGCGGCGGATCAGGAGACCACGCCACAACAAGGAGAGGTGCGAAAGAGAGTCCGGTCAGACGCAGTGGCAGTGTGTGGCAGGCATCTTGCCTGCCTCCCCGAACAAGCCGCAGACATTCGCGTTTCGTTATTTGAATTAAGTGGCAGGCAAGATCCTGCCACATATTTATCCACGAACGAGGGGATGAATCCGTGGAGGATAGTCGCAGGTCTGTTGCTTCTGCCCACTGAAGTCCGCACAATGCAGCGGGGATATGCACGACTCCAAAGGGGGGTTCATGGCCGAGAGAATCGCCGAGACGGGGGAGCAACTGACGCAGGTTGAAGCGACACCTTCGATGGCACGGGCTTGGTTGGTCGTGGGGCTGTTGTGGATGGTTGCGTTGCTGAACTACCTTGACCGGCTGACAATCACCACGATGCGCGATTCGATCGTGAGCGATATTCCGATGACGGACGCGCAGTTTGGGTTGCTGACGTCGGTGTTTCTATGGATCTACGCGGCGCTCAGCCCCGCGGCAGGTTACCTGGCGGATCGGTACAGCCGTTCGGGAGTGATTGTTGTCAGCTTGTTTGTGTGGTCGGCGGTGACGTGGCTCACGGGGCATTGTCAGACGTTTGGTCAACTGGTTACGGCTCGCGCGCTGATGGGAATCGGAGAAGCGTGCTACATTCCGGCGGCGCTGGCGTTGATTTCAGACTATCACCGAGGCGCGACGCGGTCGAAGGCAACGGGCATCCACATGAGCGGGATCTACGCGGGCTCGGCGTTGGGAGGGATTGGGGGCTATCTGGCGGTTTGGTACGGCTGGCGGACGGCTTTCACGGCATTCGGACTATTTGGCGTGTTCTACGCCGTGCTGTTGTTCTTCGTGCTGCGAGACGCTTCGAAGCCTGCGGCAAAAGTTCCGCTAGCCCCCGAGGCTACAGCGGAGGATCCGGCGAGTCATTTGTCGTTCTTGTCGGCGCTGTCGGCGCTATTGCGGCAGCCGTCGTATCTGGTGATCCTGGCGCATTGGAGTCTTCTGGCGATGGCGGGATGGAGTTTCAGCGGGTGGCTCCCGACATATTTGAAAGAGCACTTCAACATGGGCCAGGGGGCCGCGGGCATTTCGGCGACGGCCTATTTGCAGGTCGCGGCGTTTGTGGGAATTCTGGTCGGCGGCGCGTGGGCCGACGCGTGGCACAAGACAAACGTGCGCGGGCGCATCCTGGTGCCGTGTATCGGATTGTTGGCAGCGGGTCCGGCCTTGTTCATGACCTCGTCAACCAATGTATTCACGTTTGCGGTTGCGGGTCTGCTTGTGTATGGGCTTTCGCGCGGGTTCACCGACTCGAACATGATGCCGATCCTTTGCCAAGTGGCTGATCCACGGTATCGGGCGACGGGGTATGGCTTCATGAACTTCTGCAGTTGCAGTGTGGGCGGTGTGATGATTTGGGCGGGCGGCAAGCTGAGAGACCACGACGTGAACATCGGGCTTGTCTTTCAGGTTTCCGCGGTGGGCCTGTTCCTCGGCGGATTGATGCTGCTGCTGATTAAGCCGCGAAGAAATATCGAGGCGCAATAGGTCCAACCCGATTAGGAAAAGCCGTCCAATGGCGAAGATCACTGGACGGCATAGACGTTGCGGACGAGGCAGATTCCAGACGGTTACTTCTTCCAGATGCACCGATAGTTGAAGCGGCGATTCGGGGCGCTATCGCCGTCGGTGCAGAGGGAGATGGGGTCTTTCAATTCGGCGGGGTTGTCGCACCAATGGAAGTCGAACGATAGCGAATCCCCGGTCAGCCCGAGTAACTTGCGCGGCACGGCGATCTCGATTCCCTTACCTGCATAGCGGTACGTGACTTGTTCGCGCTCGACCCAGGGGTTGTCTTTGGAATTGGCGTCGGCACGCATTAAGGTCGTCGACTTCTCGTCTTGAACTTTCTTGTTAATCAGGAAATCGTAGCCGTACCAGCCGGTATCGTGGTTCTTGTCGGCGTCGATAAGGAGAAGCATCCAGTTGGGATCGGTATGGGGCGTAAGCGGCGCGTTGGTTTCCGCGTAGAAATACACATTGGCATCGTCGACGGCTACTTTGCAGGTGACAAGGTCGTTGCGTCCGGACGTGTTGGTGTAATGCAGGCCGCCATAGCCCTTGTAGTCGCGGTGAGTGACGTCGCCGACCGTGTCGCGGTATTCGGTGCCGACCGTGCCCCAATCGGATAGATCGCCGTCGATGGTAATCGCGCTCGCGCCGCTCAATTCGGGTATTGGCCTGATCCCTTTGTAGCGGCGGATGTTCTGGGCCATCTGCATGTAGTAATTGTCGGTATAGCCGCCCTTCATCGGCTGGACGGTGCGGTTAAACTCGGAGTTGTATTGATCGATGAACCGGTAAGGTGCGGCGCGCCGCATGAAATCGTAGGTCTTGCCTTCTTCGGAGTCGTACTTGCCTGCGCTCCATTCGTTCCAGTCGTTGATGTAGAGAAACTGCGGGTCGGCTTTGAGCGCTTCGTCCCAGCGTTCCTGGAAGTAGATGCCGTATCCTTCGGGATTCGCGACCGTCTTGCCCAGCCACGGCACATGCGTCGGCGCGGGAAGGTCGTATTCGTTGAGCTGCGGTTCGCCGTGTTCGCGGGTCCACGATTTACCGGTCAGGCTGACGGGGTGTTGCGCGGGCGTAACGGCAGCCTCTTCCTTCTGGCCGTTGTGCGTGGAGAGGAGAGCGGCCAGGTCCAAACCGCGCACGCGCTCGTCGCCCATGTCATAACCAAAACTCCAATTGTCCTCGGTGCCGATGAAACGTTTCCCTTGCCACTCGTAATACCCCCACCACATCGTGCGCAACGTGAAGAAGTCTTTCACTTCCTGCGTGTAGTCCTTGTAGAACTCTTCGGTGTAATACGGGTCGCCGAAATGCGGATTGTTGGGATCGGTCTTCGCGGCCGGGTCATAGTGCAGATTGGGATGTTGATCGACTCTACCGTTGGCGTCTACCGAGGGTCCCCCGTTGTACAACAGCAGCGGCTTGCCGTCCCAATAGAACCAAAGGTCCTTGTACTTCTCTTCTTTGTAGATGCGTTCGTAGAGATCTTGAACGACCGTGATGCACGGACCGTTGAACGCCCAAAAGATGAACTGTGGCACTTTGTTGCCTTCCGCTTTCATCTTTTGCATCGTCGGGAATAGCACGTCCCACTCATCCCAATACCGCACGGCGTTTGTAACATCCATAACCAACACGTCCACACCTGCATCGGAAAGCATGGAGATGTCTTTGCGAATCACGTACTCGTCGCGGCTGAGGAAATAGCCGAGTTCTGGCTCGCCCCAATGGTACATGCCCTCCGTCCACAACGGGTTCTTGGCATCGAGGCGCGCATTGGGATCGGTCGAGAGAATCTTCGACACGTCGGCCGCGTAGGGACTCTTCATATTTGCGAGACCGTCGCCGTGCCATGTGATGTAGAAAATACCGACCACGCGGCGCTGACCGTCTTTCACCGGGCCCACTTGGGAAATGTCCGGCATGGTCCTGCCGAGCGCGTCGGTGGCGACCCAGGTATCGGGATAGATGTCGCGATAGGCGGGTTCAGCGGCATATGCAGTGGCGGTTGCGGCAACGAAGAGAAGGATAAGAGAAAGGAACTTGCCCATGAGAGGCTCCAATGCGAAGGACAGCTCACGATATACTGGCAGACCACTGTCCGAGTTTCGACCATCCACCACCGGCCGCGTCCGTCACGCGAACGCCCCCAATATCGGTAGCAGATTCGAGACTATATCACAGTGTCTCGCGTCAATCGCGGTTGCCCGCGAGCCTCATAGGGCCAGAGCGAACGATGGTCAGACGTCAGTTCTCAACCATGAAGCCTTCGTGCTCGACACACACGTTTCTCATCTCGCTGAACAGCACATCCACGTCTACAACAAGAACCGAACTCCCATCCTTTTTTCTCTTACCAACGTAGGGAACGCGGATAGGGGCGTCGTCTTGGAACATGATCGCGGTCGAGTCGAACGTTGTGTCCAACTGCTCAACCGCGTCGACCGAATCGACCGCCACCGCGCACACCGTGTCGTTGTTCTCCAGGATGATTGCGGTCTCTCGGGAATAGGTGACAAGTGCATGCCGAAACTTCCCGAAGAGGTCAATCATTTCTCTCAGCGTAGTATTGCGGGTCTCCTCAACAATGCTGTTGGCCAAGTCATGCCGCCCATCCTGCGCCGCGGCGAGGGCTTTGACCGCAATTCCGTGAATGGCTTTGTGGGGAGCGTCGAATTTGCGCAGCACTTCGCGGAAAATCGGGTTCTCCGAATGATACGAGTCATACCACTTGCCAAAGGCGCATTTGTGCGGGTCCGTGGCCCGAGTGAATGGGCGCTCTTCGCGTATGGAGGCTTCCAGCTCGGTCAGCCAATCGCGATGATCCTGCTCTCGCTTGTGCATCTCGCTGACCAAATGCTCGATTTCTTTCCTGGCGGAACTCAATCCGATCCACAGTCGCAGGTCGACCAGAGGCATAACACTGCCTCTTAGGCTTATGGCCCCGCGAACGTAATCCGGAGCGTAGGGCAGCTTGATGGGATCCGTGCAATTTACCATCTCACGGGTATATGCGCCGTTGATGGCATAACTCTGTCGATCAAGGGAGAAAATGAGCCACGGTAGCGAATTGCGCAATTCGTTGTCATCCATGCGGTCCATACACAGTCACCTTTCAGTTTAGCCTCATCTTCACACACCGATCACTGGGCATACTGCGCAACAAACGCCCAGCTCGCTCTTTCGAGACGGGCCTAAGGTGGATGGACGCCGATTCGCGAAATGAACTACCTTGTCAGAGACTGACCGCCAGCTTGTCTTGAATGGCTCATCGAGCTGCGGGTATCGCGAACCTCAGACTTCAAATCCCCCCCAAGGTTACTTCAGTCAATTCACAGTTTTTATGGTTTCAGCTAAGCCGTATACACGGGATTGTTTACCAGGTTTTTTCGAGTTTGTCAACAAAACACTTGTCCAGAGACTTCCGTAGCACCGTTTTAGAGCACGACTGAACCCTGGATAGTGGATCGGCGGGCTAGGGGAGGTATTGATGCTGGGACTGGTCCACGGGTGCGTACTGCTGCAGAGTAGGGGGAGAAGTTAAGTCGGAGGGAGGAGCCTCGCCCAATGCTGCGAATAGTCCTGCCATAACCAAGGCCAGAGCGTTAATTAACGCATGTACGAGAGCGGTTACCCCCATGGCCTTCCAGAGACCGATCCGTCGCCAAGCCAAGTACACGCGCGACATGATGTAGAAAGGCCACAGCACCGCGATGGCGTTGGTCGGAGAATTGAATACGTGAAGCACCCCCCAGCACAACGCGGATACAAGGGCAAGGCGGTGGAGGTTCTTGCTGAAGAAGGTCGCGATTCCGAAGAACAGCGCCATGAGTAAGGTCTCGAGCAGCGGCGCCACGACAATCATAGCGAACGCGGCAACCAGGAAGTGAGACTCGAGCATTTCGGCTCTCGGGTCATCGGACTGCAATAGCAGTTGAACAGGCACAGCAACTACGAGAGCCCCGAGGACAGCAACGAGGCCCATTCGCATGACGTACCACCACGTAGGGCCGCCTGGCTCAAAGGTGAACACACGCCGGCGAGCGGGCGGAGGAACCTGAGCGGACTGTACTTCCACGTCCATGCGAGACAGCATAGCACACGGCAGAGGCGAGATCTCATTAGGAAATCACGGCGACAGTGGATTCGGATGAATGCGCTGAGCAAGGTCAAAGACTACCGTTACCTGCGCCGCGATCGCCGAGCGCGGCGCTACCGAATCGCAGCCGGGGGCGGCTACGCCACAAGGAGCAAATGTCTCTCCGGAAGTTTGCGCGGAGTCGAAGCAAGAAACCGGGTGCGGCGGCACGTGGCCACCACACCCGGTTCCAGATAATCGGAGCCGTTCCAGCGACTAGATGTCGTAGTACAGGTGGAATTCGTAGGGATGCGGGCGAAGCTCCATGGCAAGGCACTCGCGCTCGCGCTTGTAGTCAATCCACGTTGTGATAACGTCCTTCGTGAACACGTCGCCCTTGAGCAGGAAGTCGTGGTTCTTCTCAAGGTTGTCCAGCGCTTCGCGAAGGCTGCCGGGCGTCTGCGGGATCTTCGCCTTTTCTTCGGCTGGCAGATCGTACAGGTCCTTGTCCATCGGCTGGCCCGGATCGATCTTGTTCTGGATACCGTCGAGGGCGGCCATCAACACGGCCGAGAACGCCAAGTACGGATTGCAGGACGGATCGGGTACGCGGAACTCGACGCGCTTGGCCTTCGGGCTCGGCGAGTACATCGGGATACGGCAGCACGCGCTGCGGTTACGGCTCGAGTAGGCGAGGTTAACGGGTGCTTCATAACCCGGAACCAGACGCTTGTAGGAGTTGGTCGTCGGGTTGGTAAACGCGACCAAGGCCGGGGCGTGCTTCAGCAGACCGCCGATGGCCCACAGGGCTTCCTGGCTGAGACCGGCGTACTTGTCTCCGGCGAAGAGGGGCTTGCCGCCCTTCCACAGCGAGAGGTGCGTGTGCATACCGGAGCCGTTGTCGCCATAGAGCGGCTTGGGCATGAACGTTGCCGTCATGTTGGCCTGGAAAGCCGTATTCTTGATGATGTACTTAAACATCGTCAGCATGTCGGCCATCATGGTCAGCGAATCGAACTTGAGGTCGATTTCGCACTGGCCGGCGGTGGCCACTTCGTGGTGGTGCGCTTCGACGTTAAGGCCGCTCTTCTGCATGTGGTCGACCATGCGGCTGCGGACGTCCTGAAGGCGGTCGGACGGCGGTACGGGGAAGTACCCTTCCTTGTGGCGGAGCTTGTAGCCGAGGTTGGGATTCTCGTCGCGGCCGCTGTTCCAGATGGCTTCGACGCTGTCGATTTCATAGAACGCGGAGAAGGAGTTCGCGTCGTAGCGGATGTTGTCGAAGATGAAGAACTCGGCTTCGGGTCCGATATACGCCGTGTCTGCGATTCCCGTGGAGATCATGTAGTTCTCGGCCTTCTGGGCGATGCAGCGCGGGCAGCGGCTGTAGCGCTCCTTCGTGATCGGGTCGAGAATGTTGCAGTAGAGAATAAGGGTCTTGTATTCGGTGAAGGGATCGATGACGGCGGTCTTCGGATCGGGCAGAACGAGCATGTCGCTTTCGTTGATGGCCTGCCAGCCGCGGATACTCGAACCGTCGAACCCAAGTCCTTCCTCGAAGACATCCACGCTCAGGTGTCTCGAGGGAATGCTGAAATGCTGCATCAAGCCGGGAAAGTCCATGAACCGCAGGTCGATGAACTTCACGTCTTCCTTCTTCACCAAATCAACTACATCTTTTGGACTAAAATCTTTGTGCATAGTTCCCTCCGTACATACTCAATGCGCCTTTAACGCTACCTTCCGAATGGCGGCCCGTGCCGACAATTTCAGCTAATCGCGATTTCTCCGGTCTCTCCCGTACGAATCCGAATGGCTTCGTCCACGGTCGATACGAAAATCTTGCCGTCGCCGATACGGCCTGTCGAGGCAGCTTTTACAATTGCTGCGACCACCTGTTCGACGCGGCCGTCGTCGACCACAATCTCAAGCTTCACCTTGGGCAGAAACTCAACAACATACTCTGCGCCGCGGTAGAGTTCTTTGTGGCCTTTCTGACGTCCGAATCCTTTGACCTCGGTCACCGTTAACCCTTGGATACCAACGGCAGCAAGGGATTCCTTCACTTCCTCCAACTTAAACGGTTTAATGATGGCCTCGATCTTTTTCACTGGATTCACCTCTTCTTCTACGGTTGTACGCCTGCACGGATTGGGAACTTGCAGAAACTCGAAGTATATCCCAGCGCCGCGCAGACCACAACGGGGCTTCGGCTCGCCCGAACGTCCTCGGCTGAATTCCGTACGCTGACGCAAATCTCGTACCAACTGCGGCAACGCACGGCAAATCCGCCAAATATCCCTGATTTCTCCGTGAAAAAAGGCGCAGCCGCCTCCCTGCTGGAGATTTGAGACCTCACGCAAATCTTACAGATTGGTCGCTTTCACTCCCCAAAAGATACATATTGGTAGCGCCCTCGACCGGCTCTCAGCGAGGCTTCGCGCTCTTGAGCAACAGAAGCAGCAAGACTGTAGGCTCCACGGCGGAAACCGCGTGTTTCATTTCCGCCGGCATGTGAATCCAAGCCCCTCCCGAGACCAGGTTCACGTCGCCGCCGAGCGTCACATTCGACTTGCCCTGCAGAACGTGGATAACCGCAGGCATCGATGCCGTGTGCTCGGAGAGTTCCTGTCCGGCATCCAATGCCATGAGAACGGCTTTCAGATGGTCGTCCTGAAATACAGTCTTGGAGACGATGCTCCCTTCCTGGACGGCGATTTCGTTGACTAGGTTGCCTACGAGTGTATACATAGCGACATCTTCCTTACTATTGAGCTTTCTCTACAAAGAACGGCTGGGTCCACGCCATGGAGTCACCCGGCCCCCAACATTCGAACCGAACGTATTTCGCCGCGGCATCGCGCGAAATCGTGTACTCAATCGTTGCTCCGTCTACAGCGGCCAACTGACGGCCAAAGTCCGATATAGCGGTGATACGTTGGGCATTCTCGGTCCGGATAGCGACCGTAGGCCCGTCGACGTGTACCGACTCAAGGGCGACGCCCGTGCTTGCGTAGAATGCCCCGCGCCGCAAGGCATCCAGGAGAGCCTCTCGTTCCATGGCCAGACTCTGGACCTCGATCCATGCGATCCCATCGTCTTGTGCGCAATGGCTGTCGTCGTGGGCAAAACCCCAGACGCGCCGTCCCATGCTTAGAAGCCGGTCCCAACGGTCTGTTGCCAGCGGGCTTCCATACAAACGGCGCACTACCCCATTGTAGATTTCGATGCCGATGTAACCGTTCCAAGATTCGAGGCTAGCTTGCGGGCAGTGATTGTAGTGCTCTTCCCAGTTGGGATGCGCCATGATCGCGAACCGCCCATCCGCATCGATCGCCTTCAGTACGTCTTCGCGTTCTGCGCGCGGCTCCAGGCGAACCGACGCGTTCACGTGGAGCACGTGCGGGCCCCGGGCCGTGACCTCGTTGCCGGGAAGAAGTGTCATCTCTCGACTGTCAAGGGCATCCGGGTCGGTTAGGCAATCGTGGTCGCTGATCATTAAGAAGTCGTAGCCCAGCGCGGCATAGGCATCGACGACCGCCTGCGGCGAGCGGTCTCCATCACTGTTCGTGGAGTGCGCGTGCAGATTGCCCCTCCTCCACGGTGTCTCCGCACTCACATAGGGATTCACTACGCGTATCGACACCCTCTATACTCCACATGGTTTTTGCTGACCAAGGCGCTATCCGCCGCAACCCTGAAGAGGACACCGCCATGTCGTTCGAAAACGAGGACGCCCTCGCAACCATTCATCCGCTTACCATTGACTTCACGGTGTACTACACGATGTTGCTTCCCGAAACAGCCCACGAGCAGCCACCCGCACTGGTTCTTGCGCTTCACGGATACGGCCAGAAGTGTAGGGGATTTCTTCGGCAGTTTACAGCGTTGCGGAATCGGAACCTCTTGCTTGTCGCGCCGCAAGGTCCCCACCAAATCTACATGCAGATGGAGCCCAAGAAAGTCGGCTTCAATTGGCTGACGATCTACCAGAAGGAAAACTCCATCCGGGATTTCATCGGTTACATGAACCGGCTGGTTCATGCTGTGAGCGAACAACACCGCTTCGATCCCGATCGCATTTTCGTGCTTGGATTCAGTCAGGGCGTCTCAATGGCCTACCGGCTTCTGGCTTCCGGCATTTTGCCCGTCGCCGGAGTGGTCGCGTGTTGCTCCGACTTGCCGCCCGACGTCGTCGAAGCGCTTCCGGCCATCGAACCTGTTCCGGTTCTACTGGCGCATTCTCCCGACGATCCGGTCGCGCCCCCGGAAAAGGGCGATGAAGCGGAGCGCATTCTCAGCACCTACCAATTCCCCGTAACGCGCGTCGAGTATGCCGGTGGGCACGTCATTACGCCGGAGGTATGCGAGCTCGTGGGCGACTGGCTCGCGGAGTGCATTGGCAATTAGCCGGTATCTCACTGTGCGCAATGGCCAACCGATACCCGAGGTATCCAGTGGACAGGAGGGCTGTAGATACGAATTGCGACAGCTCTTTGGGAAAGT
>JAIBAQ010000202.1 GCA_019695095.1 Candidatus Hydrogenedentota bacterium | reverse complement strand
GTGGGCACGGTTCGGGCCTCATTTATTGCCATCCTATATAGATGGGTCTACTCCTTGCACTTTGAGCGGTGCCGCATTGGCATAACTGTCCACTTCACGGAGTTAGATTTTGGGTGTAAGTCCGCAGAATGCGGGGATAGACACGCCTGCGCGACCTTTTGCCGCTTCGCTTGTACCAGTTCCCAGAATCTGCTCCATCCTCTGCTTCCGTTTTGGCGTGCATGAGCAACTTGCGCAAGAAGAGCTGTGCCGAAAACTTGAAGTCGGGTCCGTCGTCTGATCGCGCATCCGGACACGATACTCCGCGATGTCTCAGGCGGTAGAGTGGGTGGCAATTCATCCGCCTGCGGCGGATTCGAGTCCTGCTCGCGCAGCCATAGGAATTCCAATGCGAGAACCTGTCACTCATGACCGTTCTCGCACTGTACTTTTGTTTTGAATCACTCACGCCGCACCAGTCAGTCAAATTGACGCCGAGGGCAACGTAAACACAAACCTCCAGGAGTGAGTGTCGCTTCGCCACTCCCCTTAACGGAACCACGAGCGCAGATTCTTTCCTGATGCGATGCCGAGGTGTTAGATGGACAGGGGGAGTCCTTCATAGGGTAGGTAGTCTGCCGACCCCGTTCCGATCACTCTCATGCTTCTCTCGCACATAGAGAATACGTAATACCTCCGACGAAAGAGGCCGGAAGAATTATCAGGAACGGCGAGCAGCGTTTTTCATGGATTACTAGAAATACGCACTCCCTTTGCGCCATTTGCGCAAATTCCTGCTTTGTGACAGAATGCTTCTCTGGCTCGCGAGTTCCGGCAAGGCTATGTCTGACGAGTCGAAAGAGGCAAGCGCATGGCAGACAATGGCAACCAGACAAAGACACAGCTTACTGATGAGGTCCGGAAGCTGCGTGAGGCCGAAGAACGCTACCGGACGATCCTGGAAGATATACCCGTACTGATTTGCTGCTTCCGGCCGGGCGGCGAGATCACCTACGCGAACAATGCCTATTGCACGTTCTTTGCCACAACGCCCGAGAAGTTGGCCGGGACGTCCAATCTTTTTCGGATTCCGGAATCTGACCGGGAAAGTGTGAAGGCCAGCATCTCAGCGCTGACAGTCGAATCCCCGACCCAAACGCATGAACACCAAGTGCATTCGCCGGGCGGCAAGGTCCGCTGGCACCGATGGACCGACCATGCACTTTTTGATGCCGAGGGGAAGGCCGTTGGCTACATTTCCCTCGGAGAGGATATCACTGAGCACAAGAGGGATGAACTCCAGATCAAGCGATTCAAGGCCATTCTGGAGGCCGCTGAAGAGATATCCAATCAAGGTTCATGGGAATGGGATATTCGCGAGGATACGTGGACGTTCTCCGAGAACTGGCAGCGGATACATGGCCTTCATGCCTCTAGGATTACCCGCAAAGAACTCATGATGAGTGCGTATCCTGAGGATACGGCGCGAATCGAAGCAGCGTTTCAAGACGCTCTTGACGGGGCCAATCCCTATCGCCTTGAGCATCGGATTGTGCGCCAGGATAACGGAGAAGTAAGAGACATCCTGGCGCTTGGGCTAGTGGAACATGATTCCAGCGGTCGGCCAGTCAGGATGTACGGGGTAGCACAGGACGTCACCGAGCGGAAGCGGGTGGAGGAAGATCTCCGGGAGCTGCAGAGAAGAGACCGCGCATGGCTTGAGCATTCTCCGATATGCACCAAAGTCCTCGATCGCGATTTCAATCTGCAGTACATGAGCGCCGCCGGCGTACGCGAACTCGGAATGGATGACGTAACGAAGTACTACGGCAAGCCTTACCCGTTCTCCTTCTATCCCGTCGAGTTCAAAGCGCAAATGCGTGCAAACCTGAATCTGGCCAAGGAGACGGGGGAGGTCGTTCAGCAGGAAGGCTGCGTCGTGGACGTCGAAGGAAACGACCATTGGTACCACTCCACCATCGTGCCAATCTGCGACAACAACCAACTGCAATACATGATGGTCGTCTCGATCGAGATTACCGAACGGAAGCGCGCCGAGGAACACTTACGGGCGATTGCGGACTATACCTACGATTGGGAAAGCTGGTTCGCGTCAGATGGCCAACTGATGTGGGTGAACCCTGCCGTCGAGAAATTGACAGGATACAGCGTAGCAGAATGCCGAGCCATGTCCGACTATCCACTCCCCATCGTGCATGAGGTTGACCGTGCAGAGTTCGGAGCGCGCCTGCGGCGGGCCATTGCAGAGCAGACCTCAACGAGTAATCTCGAGTTCCGTATCTCCCGCAAAGACCAATCGGTCCGCTGGATGGGGGCTTCTTGGCAGCCGATTCGCGACGATCGGGACAAACCGATCGGACAGCGTACCAGCATCCGTGACATTACCGACCGGAAACGGATTGAAATGGCGCTGATTGAAAGCGAGGAAAAATACAGAAGGCTCGCAGAGAACTCTCCTGCCGTCGTCTACCAATTCCTGCTCACGCCGGATGGAAAGTTCTCACTTCCTTACATCAACGACAAGGTGTTAGACATACTGGGCGTCAAGGCCGAGACCGTGATGAAGGATTCATCGACGCTAATGGGGTTAGTCCACCCTGAAGACCAGGATAAATTCAGGAATGCCATTTCTAAGTCTGCGGAGCGCCTGGAGGCCTACCGTGAGACAATACGGGCTGTGCGAAACGACGGGAAAGTTCTATACATTGAAGCTACGTCGTTGCCAGAACGTAAAGAAGATGGGAGCACTCTGTGGGAAGGTTTCTTCGTTGACGTCACGGAGCGCAAGCAAGCCGAAGATGCGCTTTCGGAGAGAAACGCCCGGCTCCAAACCTACTTCGACCTGCCGCTCGTGGGGATCGCCGTGACCTCAGTCGAGAAGGGGTGGCTTGAGGTGAATTCGGGTCTCTGCACCATGCTCGGCTATTCCGCTGACGAACTCGTACACATGACCTGGCCTGAGATAACGCACCCTGACGATATCGCACTGGATCTTGCGCAGTTTGACCGGGTGGTGTCGGGAGAGATCGACAGCTATTCGCTGGAGAAACGGTTCGTTCGCAAGAACGGCGATATCATATGGGCTAACCTCTCGGTTGCTTGTGTTCGAAAGCCTGATCATTCCGTCAACTACTTCGTCGCCTTGCTCCAGGATATTACAGATCGAAAGCGGACTGAGGCGGAGCGTGAGCGCTTCATGTCGGCCATTGAACAGGCAGCCGAGGCGATTGTCATAACTGACTCGGACGGGACTATTGAATATGTGAATCCCGCATTCACGTCTGTCTCCGGCTACACCCGGGCGGAGGCCACCGGCCAGAATCTGAGCGTGCTCAAGAGCGGCAAGTACGATGATGCTCTCAATGAGCAGATCTGGGATACCGTGTTGGGAGGCGAGACATGGTCCGGTCGAATCGTCAGCAAACGAAAGAATGGAACTTCTTTCATAGAGGAGGCGACGATTTCTCCCGTGCGCGATGCTTCGGGAAAGACCGTGAACTTCATTGCGGTCGAGCGAGACATCACACGCGAGGTGGAGTTGGAGGAGCACTTGCGCCAATCGCAGAAGATGGAGGCCATCGGAAGCCTGGCTGGCGGGATTGCTCACGACTTCAACAACATACTTTGCACCATTCTGGGGTTTACCGAAATGGCCGCTGCCAAAATGGACAAGGGCAGTCCTTCTCGCGAGATGCTTGATGAAGTCAAGAAGGCCGCAGAGCGCGCCACTGAGTTGGTCGAGCAGATTCTGGCGATCAGTCGAAGGAAGGAAAGAGAATACGGCCCAATTTTGATTCATGCGATTGTAAAAGAAGCCCTCAAGATGTTGAGAGGCACGCTGCCCTCTACCATTGGCATTGTCCAGAACATTGACAAGGACTGCGGCCCTGTGATGGCCGACGCCACGGAAATCCACCAGATTGTCTTGAACCTCTGCACAAACGCCTACCACGCGATGCGCGAGAAAGGCGGAAGACTGTCGGTGGAGATGAGGGAGGTTTGCCTGATTGAAGATGAGGCGGGTCCGCACCCCGACCTTCGGCCTGGTCAGTATGTGCGGCTTGTTGTTGCAGACACAGGCAGCGGCATCGAGCCGGAGACGATGACCCGAATTTTCGAACCGTACTTTACAACCAAGGCAATGGGGGAGGGCACGGGGCTGGGTTTGGCCATTGTACATGGAATCGTTCACAGCTACGGAGGAGCTATCACGGTAGACAGCACGCCTGGCGAGGGAAGTACCTTCACGGTCTTTTTCCCGCGCGCCGCAGAGGAGGCACGATACCAGGTCGAGGAGGATGAGGCGGATGTAGAGGCAGGCAACGGTGAGCGAATCCTCGCAATAGATGACGAAGAATCTATTACTCGCCTGTACAGCCTGTTCTTGGAACACGCGGGATATCAGGTAGAACCGTATACTTCTTCCGAGAAAGCACTGGAGGTTTTCCGCGCAGACCCCAGCGCATTCGACCTTGTCATCACGGACCAGACTATGCCGAAGATGACGGGAGCAGACCTCAGCAGGAAGCTCCTCGAAATCCGCCCTGGCATCCCTATCATTCTTTGTAGCGGACACAGTGACCTTATTGACAAGGACGCTGCCGTGGCGATGGGTATTCGATCCTACCTCAAGAAGCCCCTCAATGCTCCACACCTGGCGAGAGTCGTGCGAAGACTTCTGGACGATCGCCAGGGAAGTGTAGAGGACGACGATATGGAGGATTGAGGCGCGTGGGCATTGGCATTGCCAACGCGAGTGCCGACTACCATCCCCAGCGTCAACCGGCCCTCGCCACCGCCAACTGACTACGCGAGGTCGCTTTGGCGTCCTCATAATGTTTCAACTGCAGCGGCCATGTCTTATCATCCCTGCAAATGGGGTGGCTACTAATTCGCCTGCGGCGGATAGGAGTCGCGACCTGTGCCGCTCTTGCCGAATCGCTCGGACGCAGCGCGAAAACTCAACGAGGATAGGACGTAGCCCTGAGCAAGGAGTTTTTGTGACACAACTGTCCGATAAACAGCGCGAATGCGTGCAGTCAGTAGCCGCGCGTCTCGGCAACGTTTCCGGCGTTCGCGCCGTGGTCCTCGGCGGTTCCTATGCGCGTGGATTAGCGCGGCCAGGCTCCGATATCGACCTTGGCATATTCTATTCTGAATCCGACCCTTGCTCGATTGACGAGATCCGCGCGCTGGCCGAATCCGTCAACGATACCCCTGCTCCCGTTGTCACCGGATTCTTCGAATGGGGACCCTGGGTGAACGGGGGCGCATGGCTTACCGTTGAGGGACAACGCATCGATTTCATCTACCGCAGTCTTGAGCACGTGGAGCGTGTGATCGCCGACGCGGAAGCCGGGCGCTACGAGCTCAACTACGAACAGCAACCCCCGTTTGGATTCTTCAGCGCGACGTATCTCGGTGAAGTCGATATCTGCGTTCCCCTCCACGATCCCGAGAGTATCCTCCCTCGACTAAAGCAACGCGTCGCCGTCTACCCCGAGCCGCTGCGTCAGTCCGTCGTTCGAAACTACCTCTGGGCCGCCGAGTTCGCTCTGGGCGCATTCGCCCGGAAGTATGCGACGCGCGGCGATAGCTACGGAACAGCGTCCTGCCTAACGCGCGCAATCAACTACATGGTCTTGGCGCTGTTTGCCCTCAATCGCAAATACCCGATAAACGACAAGACCGTTCTGGTTGAAACGGAGAGTTTCGATCACGTCCCCGCAGGCTTCATGCCGCGTGTCCAGAACATCATCGGGGCCACCGGCCAGTCTCCCGCCGAATTGCTCTCCGCCGTCGATGCTGTTGCGCAGCTTCTGACGGAATCGATTTCCCTGACTGACGGCATCTATCAGTCACGCTACACGCTGCCGACATAACCGAAATGCGGCGCGGGGCCAGCGGCGTCTATCTCGTGCGTGAAATATAACGAAACCCTGGCGCGGCATAGCCGCAACCAAATCGATTCAACCACCGATGAACGCCGATAAGAGAATCAATCGGGCTCGAATGACTTCAAACCACGGGGGACACGGGAAGCACGGGGAATGCAGACAAGCGCGCGAAGAGCTGGATCCATTAGAAGTAGAAACAGCGGATAGTGGCACATAGGGCACAGTAGACGGGAATTGGGATTTGACCACGAATCACACCAATCACACGAAAAGAAGGAACAATCAAGCCCGAATGATATCAGACCAGGGCGAGCACTGGAGTCACAGGGAATTGCGGTTGAATTGCGCTTGAATCCTTGCCTCAACAAAGCGGAAATGTACGGAATGAGGAGGCAACTTCTGCAAAATAACAAAGAAGATGACTGGTTGCAGTACGGATACGAACCTTCGCTTATCGTGGCCGCTCACTGTACTCGGGTGCGGAGCCTTCAGATACCCGCTGGCTCGGATACGCGGTATCAGCGTAACGGATGCTCCGTTGCTTGATATGCGCAATCGGATGTCCTTTCGACTTTAGCCGCTCCAACTCGCTGCGTATATACTTCCCGAGATCTTCGCTGTGCTCGGCGAGAATCTGCGCGCGTACGTCGTACAGTTCGTCAAGTATTCGGTTCCGCGCCATCGCTAAAACCAGTCCATGACCGAACGGTTACTCCGCGATCACCACATCCGCCACATACACCGCCGTCATCTTTGCACCCGCGGCGTCGGTCTCGTGGGTGGAGTACCAGGAAACCACGGCGTGTCTGGGGTCGAGTTCGACGAAGCCGGGATAGGAGCAGTCGCCGTCGCTGGGGAGTTGCGCAAACTGAACCAGTTTGTCGTCTACCAGCCAATACAGCACCATCCGCGAACCCGCGTCTGTGGACTTGCGTCCGCCGACGACCCAACGGCCGCCCCAGCGCGTCACCAGGGGACCGCCCACGTACTCCGTGAGTTCGGAGCGCGTCATTTCGGTGTACGGCGGCCGCGACTTAATCAACTGGGCGGGGCCCCGGCCTCTGCGGCCGATGGCGGTCATGTCGCCGTTCTCGTCGAAGATAAATGCCGTCTCATCGCCACTGACTTCTTGAAACAGCGAATGGTAGCGCCAAACCAAGCCGTCGTCGCTTTCGAGCATGGCCGATTCCACGATTTCCCCTTCGCCATTCACCTGGGCGAAATCCTTGTTGCGCCGTCCGCAGAGATACGCCTTGTCACCGAACGTTGCGGCGCGCCAGATGTAGTGACCGTAAGTCCCTTCCAACTGGCGCGGCCCCTGCCACGCCGTGCCGTCCGCCGTCCACACCGCGTAGCCGAGGTGCTTGTTCATGTCGTACTGATCCGTGGGCAGCGTGGTCTCGCCCGAATACCACGTCCCCGTGTACACGAAGAGCTGTCCCTTGAACGCGAGGAAATGCGGGTCCCGCGTATCGCGCAATGGCACGGAGAACCGGTGCACTTCTTGCCAGGTCCGCGTGTCCGTGCTCGACATCACGATGATGCACGACGAGGGATGCACCATGTGCCCATCGGGGCAACTGCGGAAGGTCAGCCAGAACCGATCCTGCCACCGGATCAGGTCGGTGAAGGCATTGTGCGGACCCTTGTCATAGACCCGCCGAACGTCCTTCACCTCCACCTGTGGCAGATTCTCGGGTTGTGCATACGCCCACTGCGCCGCACCCAAACAGGCCGCAACCAGAAGCCCCAACAATTGCGCTTTGCGATTCGTATTTGACTGCATGAATGCCCCTTTCGCCACTCCCCGATGACAGGTACCGCCACATCAATCGCGGCAAAGGCATCCCCCCTCTCCGCGCTTATTCGCTCCCATCTTACAAAGTCTGCTCACCGCATGCGAACGGTTCCGACGTCACCTCGGACTGTGCTGCACGTGGCGTCTATTTCAACACCCCGCAACGCTTATCCTGCCAATCGTCTCGCAACTCTTCGCTGAAATAGTGTATTAATGACTCCAGCGCGCTTGACGCGAGGAGCGTGAAACCAACGTACTGCGATACTCGCCCGATTGGACTTCTCGAAACCATCGGCAGGAGTATCGGCGGCGATCAGAGTCCCAATGACGGAGTTGTACGGGCATGCCTAGGTTCTTCTGCCTCACGTTTCTGACGCTTATTCTCTGTTTCGTGAGCGCTTCAGCCGCTCCCGAGGAAGAATGGAAACAAAAACTCCAAAATGCCGAAGCGCAGCTCACCGCAACCTACGCACAGGTGGAAGCACAGCTCGATCCCGCCCAGAAATTGAAGTTACAAGCGGCACAGAAAGCCTGGGAAGAGTACCGCAAGTTGGCAGTTGTCGCGTTTGCAAAAGAGATCGAAAATTACGCCTACAGTGGCGAGCAGGCGAATAGCGAGTTCTTGGCCTCTTTGACATGGTCGCGCGTGAGCCATCTGAAAAGGATGCTGGAACGCCGCGATCTAGTCGGGTCGGATGCGGAGTTTCGCGATGCGGACGACTCCATCAACAAGATGTACAGGGAGCATCGCCGATACCTTAACCGCGCGGGACAACGTGATACGCTGAAAGAAGCCCAACGTGCTTGGATTACCTATCGTGACGCGTCCGCCGAATCCGAGTCCACTGTCTGCCCAAACCGTACTTCCGCCGCGCTCCTCGTCAAGACAGAGCTAACGTATGAGCGCGCCTTCTTCTTGCAGACTAGAGGCTTTCGTCTGGGGCAGAACCTCTCCGGTGCGCCGACAGACATCGAAAGGGAAATGCGTCTTTCGCAGTTGTCGAGCGAGAGCGCCGATGTGCGGAAGAAGGCGCTCGATTACTTTGAAGCGAATGCTGCCGACTCCCTTCCGATACTCATTGCTCAACTTAAGCTCGGTATGCTTCCTCCAAGTGCAGCACCCATTTTCGAGAACCTTGGGGCGAAAGCGCTCCCGACTCTGCTGGAACTGCTAGATTCCAGCAAAGAGACCAACGAGACTCTGCCGAAGTTCCTTGCGGCCGTTGGCCCCGTGGCGATTCCTGAACTGCTCTCAAGGATTTCGAGCTCCAATTCCGCCGTGTCGCTAATGAGCATGAACGCATTGGCTCTGCTTGGGCCGAATGCAAAGGAAGCAATCCCGTCACTCTTGAGGATCATTGAGAACCCTGACGATGGTTCGCGAGAGCGGGCATGGCGGAGGAGTTGCGCTGCCCAAGCGGCGCTGAATATTGATCCAGACAACCCGGTAGTCGTCAAAGGGATAGTGGAAGCCTATATTGCGTTCCCAACGGGCTACGGGTATACCGCAGTACTCTGCAAGCTCGGTCCCGCGGCGAAGGCTGCATTGCCCACACTTATCAATAGAGGGCGTGATTCAGATGGTGACTTTGATGCCATGTTTGCGGTCCTCACAATCATCTCTCCAGAAGACACCGAATTGACTTCTTCTCTGATAGAAGGCTTAGTTGATCCGAATACGGTATTCTCGTATTGCTTTGGCGATGCCCTGGTGAAGATTGGCGACCATGCCGTCCCGCAACTGGAAGCACTGCTCCAAGGGGAAGACAAAGTGGCCGTTCGCCGGGCAGCGGCGACGCTTGTCCGATTCAAGCACCCTGCAGATACAGTAATCGAAAAACTTGTTTCTCTGTCGAAAAATGAAGACCCGACCGAAGCGGTCTATTTCATTGATGTTCTCAGCGCTGCCGGCGAATCGGCTAAGCCCGCCGTTCCAACATTGTGGGACCTTTACCGCAGCAATAGGCCGGGAGTAAGCGCCGCGGCGCTTCTCGCATTGCAGTCCATCAATCCCGATTCGCCTGATGTCAAGAAAGTGCAGTTACCTGCGGCTTTCGTCTTTGACCCCTACTATGACGCGAGATGCTACGCGGAGTCAGAACCCTTTGAACGAGTTCCTCGCCTTATGACGGAAGCGGATTTCAATAATGACGGGGCAATGGATATCGGCATCTCTGACTCAATGGGTAATCACGGTGCACCCTGGCAGCTTTACTTAAAGGTCGGAGAGCGCAAGTACAAGAAGATCGATGAACTCGATACGGTGTCGGGTATGGAGTTGTTCGTGAAGGAGAAAGGTGTTGGCTATTTGAAAACGTACCTTACCACGAGTGCAGCCACCGGAGTAGAAGCGCTGTATACAGTCAGCATGGACGGACTCAGATTGGTGAAATCGGTAGACTTGGAGTGGGCCGAAGGAAGAGCTCACCCTGTAGAGGCTAACGAACAACTCCCTGCACTCGAAGGATACACCAAGGTTGAGCTCAATGCCCATCCCATTGAGAAGGA
>JAIBAQ010000201.1 GCA_019695095.1 Candidatus Hydrogenedentota bacterium | reverse complement strand
TACGTAATGCTCGAACTCACCAGCAACACGAAGATCACCGCGGCGCCCATCCGCGCTGCCGTGTCGAGTTTCCCCGACACGCCCAGGAACGGGCATATGCCCAAGAACACCATCAGCACGATGTTGTTGATGATGAAGGAGTCTATAAAGATGAACAACAACGAAGACTGACTCATGACGTTGCTTCCTTGTTCGCCTTGCGTTGTTTACGTTCACGCCAAAATCCAAATAACAGGAGCCACGTTCCCAGCGTCAGGAACCCCCCGCTCGGCAACAGAAAGATAACCCACGGTTCGAAATTCGAACCCATCACATGAAACCCGAGAAGACTTCCATTCCCAAGGAGTTCGCGCACGCTCCCGAGGCACAGCAGCGCGAACGTGAACCCCACGCCCATGCCCAGCCCATCCAGAATCGACTTCCACACCGTATTCTTGGATGCGAACGCTTCCGCGCGCCCGAGAATGATGCAGTTCACGACGATTAACGCGATAAACGCGCCCAGCGCTTTGTACAACGGAATGCTCACCGCCTTAATGATGTAATCGACCATCGTAACGAACGTGGCAATAATGAGAATGTACGTCGCAATACGCACCTGCTTCGGCACAATCTTTCGTACCATCGCCACCAGCGCGTTCGACATGACCAGCACGAAGATCACCGAAAGCCCCATGGCCAGCGCGTTCTTCACCGAATTCGTTATCGCCAGCGTCGGACACATCCCCAGCACCTGAACGAACACGGGATTTTCCTTCCACAGTCCGTTCAACAGGACGTTCATGTCGTCCGATCGCGCTTTCGTGTCGTTCATTTCGATCCCGCCTTCACAATCATATCCAGATTCTTCTCGATCAAAGGCACAAACCGCTCCGCACTGCTATTCAAGATCTTCCCGACCGTCCTCGACGAAATCGTCGCCCCCGATATCGCGTCAATCTGCCACGGCTGCGACTTGCTGCCGTGCTTCACCGTTACCAACGCGTTTGCGAGCTTATCGCCTGCCGCGTCCAACTTCGCGTCGAGGCTTTCGAAGTTCTTCAGGAAATCCTGGTCGTACGCGATCTTGTCGCCCAGCCCCGGCGTCTCGCGGCTGTCCAACACCTTGAACCCAATGATGGCTTTCTTCTCCGGCGAATACGTGTACAGCACGCGAACCGTGTCCGCGTACCCTCTGCCACTCCCCTCAATGGCAATCCCCAGCAGCTTTCCCGAACCGTCATACCCCGCGTACATCTTCGGGAGCGGCCCCTCGGGCGACTCCAGCGGTGTCAGTTGCCCGCTTGCCTCCACGCCAAAGATTGCTTGCGCGGCCGCCCCGGGAATCACTTCGAATACCGATTCCTTCACAATGGTGGCCTGATTCTGCAAGATCGCCGACAGCGTCAACTGATACACAATCACGATCAGCAATCCGCAAATCGTGCCGACGCCCGTCATCACTCCGATCATTTGTGCGCTGTTGCCCGAGTCCACCTTTCCAGGCGGCACGGCCCGTTCCACGTCCGCCGTCATTTGCTGCGAAGCTCCCGATACGTTCCGTATACACGCGGCTGAGTATACTGATTAATAAGTGGAGTCAACGCGTTCCCAAGCAGAATCGCGTACATGACTCCTTCTGGCAATCCTCCCAACACCCGAATGGAAACCGTTATAGTTCCAATCAGAATCGCATAGATCCACACTCCGAGCGGCGTCGACGGCGAACCCACCATGTCGGAGGCCATGAAGACCGCTCCCAACATCAGCCCCCCTGAGCACAGCGTGAAGAAGGGGGGAGGATACTTGTCCGGGCTTAGCGCATAAAACCCTGCGCTCAGCAAGAACGCACTCGATACGACCCCAACCGGGATTCGCCAATCCATCATTCCACGGTACACAAGATAGGCGCCGCACAACAGAATCAGAAAGGCCGACGTTTCACCCGTCGACCCCGGTGACATACCAAAGAACAAATTCGAGATCGGCGTGGACGCATGCTCGAACTTCATCATGGTTAACGGAGTCGCGCCCGAAAAGGCGTCAATCGACAGCGGATGTATGTATCCCGCGGCCGTTTCGGCTTTCATGAACGGCAGCGAGAGCGTCGGCAGCAACACGTGCAGAAATCGATCGGGCGACCATACCGACGGCCAGAACGAAGGACTCCACGTGGTGATTGCTACCGGAAACGCAGCCTGTAGAAAGGCCCGGCCCACAAGCGCCGGATTGAACGGGTTATGTCCCAGCCCTCCAAACAACATCTTGCCCAACGCGATGGACACAAAACCGCCCACGGCGGCCATCCACAGCGGAAGGCCCGGCGGCAGAGTCAACGCGAGCAAGATTCCCGTTATCAGCGCGCTATAGTCGCCGACCGTCGATTCCTTGCCCGACATGCGGCAGAAGAAGTGCTCCGTCAAGATGCACGCGAGCGGCGCGGTCACAATCAGCAGAAACGCGCTCAAGCCAAATGTGAACACGGCAAATGCGCACAACGGCATCGTGGCATACACCACATTCAGCATGATCTGATCGGTGCTTACCTTCGCCTTGAAGTGCGGCGACGTGTTCAACTCGATCGCGCGAATCTCTACACTCATGATGCCGACACCTTTCTATCGCGCACAACTGATTTCGCCACCCGGAAATGCTGCACAAGAGGAATGTTCGACGGACACACGTACGAGCAGCATCCGCATTCGAAGCAATCCATCAGATGATACTGCTCCGCCATCATGTCATATTCCTGTTTCTTTGCCAAAAGCCCCAACGTCGATGGATTCAAGTGCATCGGACATGCTTGGATACACGACCCGCACTTGATGCAGCCAAATTCCTTCTTGTCCCGCGCCAATCGCGAATCACCCCGCGGAAACACGAGAATACCCGTCACGCCCTTGGTCACCGGCACATCCACGCTTCCCACACTGACGCCCATCATCGGACCGCCAAAAAGGAACTGCGCGTCGGGATCGTCGAACCCGACTTGTTCCAGCACAAACCGAAGCGGTGTTCCCAGCGCTACCAGGTAATTCCCCGGACGACTCACCGACGGACCCGACACCGTGACGACGCGTTCGATCAGCCCCTGCTTTCGAGGAAGCAACTCGCCAATCTGCGAAAGGGTTGCGACATTAAACACCGCGACCCCCACGTCCACCGGCAATTTCCCCGACGGCACCTCGCGATTTACCAGCGCCTTCGACAGCATCTTCTCGGCGCCCTGCGGATACTTCGCCTCGACGACCTCGATGGCCACATCCAGGCCCGCGGGCTTCGTGGCGCGCAAATGCTCCACCGCATCCAGCTTGTTGTGTTCCACGCCGATGATCACGCGCTCCGCGCTCATCGCGCGTTTCACAATACGGATGCCTTCAAATAGATCCCCGGCCCGTTCCAGCATGATGCGATGGTCGGTCGTCAAATACGGCTCGCATTCGCAACCGTTGACGATGATCGTATCCACACGCTTGTTGTCAGGAACTGCCAGCTTCACGTGGGTGGGAAACGCCGCGCCTCCCAACCCCACGACGCCCGTATTCTGTACCGCCTTGACGATTTCAGCGGGCGCCAATGTATCCACATCCACATGCGTGCCGTAGAGTATCTCCTGGCTCGCTCCGGGATACTGACGAACGATGATCGCGGGACTCATTCCCCCGCGCACATCCCTCGCAAGACCAATCTTCAAAATGACTCCCGAAACCGGCGCATGCATCGGCACCGACACGAAACCGCCCGCTTCCGCGATCGGCTCGCCGCGCACGACTTCCTGTCCTTCGCGCACGATGGGGCGGGCGGGCGCGCCCGTGTGTTGGGAAAGAGGAATGATGAACTCCGGGGCAAATGGCAATCGGCGTATCGCTTTCGCTTGGGTCAGCTCCTTCGCTTCCGGTGGATGCACCCCGTGCGAGAAGGTCTTGCGTGAGCCAAACCCAAGAAAACGTTTCATATGCCAAGCCCCGTCTTTGCGTACGTCGGCGCACCCCCCTACCGGAGGTGCGCCGACTATCGAATTCCCCTCTACATGTAGCTGCAAGTCAACTAGCCGTTATACTTCGCGGCTCGCTTAATCAGTTTCTCGACGTCTTTCTCAGAGCGATCCTTCGGCATGCCGGGTCTAATCGCTCGCGCGGCGCATTTCTCCGCCGCCTTCACCAGGTCGCGGAACGGACCGGCCTTGCCGTCCTTGATATATGCCTGCTTCTTGTCGTTCCACGCAAACACCTTCGGATTGACCAGCACGCACTCTCCACAACCTGTACACGCCGAAGAATCAAGGATCGGATCCATCGCGCCATCTCCCGAAGCCGCCGCTGCTGCCGGCGCCGCCTGTTGTGCCGTAGTTGCCGCCGCCGAGCCATTGTCCGCGCCCGCGCTCTGCGGTGCTGCTTCCATAACCGGAGCGCTCGCGAGCATGGCCACTGGCAGCGTCGCGCCGTTCCCGGCGCCGCCCATCAGTTGAAGCAAGCCCGTGGTGAGCTGCTGTACCGCTTCCATCTTCGCCTGTACCTTGATCGCATCCACGTCCACGACCTTGCCAACGCCCGCAAGCGATCGCAGCAGGCCCCAGAAATCGCGACGGTCTTCGCTCGCCAGAACCAGTGGCTCCGCCACGATGACCCGCGCCAGGCGGTTCCTGCGATCCACGGCCCACACGAACGGGAACTTGCCTTCCCGATCGTCTTTGCTCATTTCCAGGTACTCCGCGATCGGCACCATGTTCTCGTTCCACGTGTCCCGCGGAGCCGTCTTGAAGTGCTTCCGGAAGCGCGCTTCCGTTATCGCGAAGTCCGCGAACGTCAGCGGCAGCTCCATCTTTCCGGGCTCGCCGTTTTCGTCCACGTACGTCAGTGTATACGTCGGCCACACATTGTCCTGCGCGGGGTTGCCATCCAGATTCAGGCACTCTTTCCAAGTTCTTCCCAAATCCGGGTTGAACATGTAAATCGGATACGCGCGCGATTCCAGCGCCAGCTTCGCCTGGTGCTTACCCAAGTCGTCCGCAATACCGTGCTCAGGCATACACGGACAGTGCACGTTGAACAGGGCCGGCCGCCGCGAATTCAATCCGCGGATGAACCCTTCGATCAGGTGCGCCGTGTTGGCCACGCTGCCTTGAAGCACGTAGCTCGTACGATGGGCCATTGCGATAAGGCCGATCTCCTTGCGGATTTCCTCCTTGCCCTTGTGGGCCTTGCCGTATTGCGCCATGTCCGAAACCTGTCCCGTGAATCCCGACGTGCACGCCTGGCCACCCGTGTTCGAGTACACCTGCGTGTCGAGCGCCATCACGCGAATCGGCTTTCCGGACATCATCATGCGCGACAAGTTCTGGAACCCGATATCGTACAGCGCTCCATCACCCCCAACTGCCACCACCGGCGGGCACAACAAGAACTCTTCATCCGTAAACTTCGTCCAATCGAAATACCGGAACTTGGCGTCATGCTCTTGCGGCTTGTACGTGCCCGCAAGTTCCATCTCCGCCATGCGAATCGCCTTGAAGCCCTCGGCCATCTTCAGCATGTGGCCTTCGAAGATACCCATCGCCATCGACGTGCTGTCTTGGAACAAGTGATTCGTCCACGGGAACGGATACGGGTTGAAGGGGAACGTAGATGCCCACACCGACGTACAACCCGTGCTGTTCACCATACCCAGCGACGTCCGGCCCCGGCCTGTCGTGCCCTTCGTGTACTGCCACTTCAAATGCTTCAACTTCGCAAGTAGCTGCGTCGTCCGCTTCAACCAATCGCTATCCAACGGCACGCTCACCTTGCGCGTATCGAGCGCGGCCGTCAGGTTCGACAACGTAAGGTCCTGATTCTTCAGCGTGTTGATCGCCGACACCATCGCGCTCGTATCGCCAACGTCAACCGACTCCACCAGGCGCAGGCGAATGTGCTTCTCCAACCCCTGAATCAGGGTGTCGATCTTGTCCAGGTGCGCCTTCACGCGCGGCTGCATCAGCGCTTCCACCGTCGCCGTGAAGATGTGAAGCACCGACTTCTCTACGCAGCCCAAGCACGCGCCGTCGCCGCCCACCATCGTCTTGTAACAATTCTTGTCGAGCAGCAGCGTCTCCAGCGCGCCAACCGCGTCATCGAGATCGTCAATACGAACGAAGTCTTTTGAAGTGTTCGGCAACGCCAACCAGAATTCCCAGTTCTTGCGCAACGTCTCGACCGTCTCCGGCGTCTGGACTTGAATGCGCAGCGCATCATCCGGGCAGACCTGGATGCACTCACGGCAGCCCTTGCAGGTGTACGGATCGATCGTGATCGAGAGCAACCCGCCGCTACCCTTCGATTCCTTCTCCTTCACCGAGAAGAATGGCTTCGTAATGGCGAACTTGTAGTCCTTCATGGCTTCATGCATTGCGGCCAGTTCCGCCGCAAGGTCCGCCTTGTCCGCTTCCGGCAACGCATATTCGTTCTTCGTCGCTTCAATCGCAATCGCGAGATACGCATCCACCGACGCGTCTTCGTTGCCCGCGTTCATCAAATCGCGCAGCTTCTTCTCCAGCATCGGTACGGTCTTGCGCGCATGCTGAATCTTCTTGCCGCCGTTCTCGACAACCGTGATCGCCGTGTTGAGAATCTCGGAAAGGCTGTTGACCAATCCCGGAATGGCCGAGTCCGGACAAATCGTCCAGCACGAACCGCATCCCGTACACTTCTGCGGATCCCACACCGGGTGATCGAAACGAATACCCGTCATGTCACGAAACACGCCCGTCGCCGCCGGGATAAAGCTCAACCCGATAAACGGATCGGTCAGATTGTCTCCACCCTTACCCGTGGCATAAAAACTACCGGTCTGTTCCCAGAACCGGTGTATATCGGTCGTTGCCGTCTCGCTCGCAGGCGACTGCTTCAGCATGATCGGCATCGACACAGGCTTTCGCGCGGCCGCCGATGCGTCATCGACCACCGTCTTGTCCTTGATCTCGTACGATTCAATGAAGCCGCGACGCACTACCTTCACGTTGTCTTCCACAACGCGCCGGCCCTTCGCGCCAAACTTGTGCTCAAGCTGATCTTCGATCGCCTTGAACAACGCTTCTTCCGTCAGATTCGCCTGTTGCATCACCGGCGACGCATGGAAGAATGCGCCCATGAACGCGATACCCTGCATGCGGAACTGCAATTCCGGATCCGACGCGATCTCACGCGCGATCTTGAAGCCGTCCACATAGAACACCCGAATATCGTTCTCGATGATCATCTGCTGATAGCGACGCGGAATCTGCTGCTTCCACACTTCCTCCGGCGATTCCAGTTCACTCTGGATAATGAAGACGCCGCCCTTCTTGAGGCCGGCGAGAGGATTCGAATGCCCGAACACGTTGGGATCTGGCGACAGCACCACGTCCACATAGAAATATTCGCAGTTGATCTTGATGGGTTCCGGAGCCGCCGAAAGGTAATACGTCGTCGGCTGACCCTTCTTCTCCGAACCGTACTTCGGGTTCGCCTTGATGTGATAACCCAGCAGGTCGAACAACGTCATTGCCAGGTTCTTACCCGTCGTGATCGCGCCCCAGCCGCCAATCGAGTGGAACCGCACCGTCACGCTGCCCTTCGGCATCAGGTTCGGGTTCTCGCTACCGTGCACCGCGAGATCCTTAACGTGCGGATACGCGTCCAGTATCTGCTGCTGATAGATCTCCTGCTTCGGCGTGAACGGCTTGTCATGCACAAAATCGATCGACAGATAGAACATCTTCTTCTGCTTGCCGGTCGGCAGCATGTTTTCCACCGCGCCAATCAGCGCTTCCGGCTGAAGGTCGCGGCTGCCCATGCCGAACGAACCCGAATACAACGGCGGCATTTCCTGCGGCTTCGTGAATGCGATGTATCCCGGATACACCGGCCCGCTGCCGTTCGCGCGCCCATTTTCGATGGAACGCGTCAATGCCGCGCGCACTTCCTTCATCAACGGCAAGTCAATCGCCAACGGCTGATCGGTGCGCTCAAGAATCGTCACGCCCTTCTTGCCCTTGAGGATCGGCCCAAGCAACTCGCCCGGGAACGGGCGGAACATCGTCAGATTCACGACGCCGACCTTAAGTCCACGCGTCTCGCGCAGATAATCCGCGACCGCTTCCGCGTTCGATACCACGCTGCCCTGGCCCAGAATCAGGTAATCGGCATCGTCGGTCTTGTAACACGACACACGGCGGTAGCGCCGTCCCGTCAGTTGATAGAACTCTTCCATGCACTGATCGGTGATCTCGGCGATGTGATCGAAGAAGAATGGACGCTGGGCAGCCACGCTCTGCATGTACGAGTCCTGGTTCTGCACCACGCCCGCCATGACCGGATTGTCCACCGTCCACACTTCCGGAACCCGGCGGCGCGTAGGTCCGAACAGCAACCGCTGAGCCGGAGTCGGCGTGTCGATGATGTCTTCCGGATGGCCAAGGTATTCCTCGATAAGCGCTCGCTCGGGCACCACCAACGATTCGATCAGGTGCGTCGTCAGGAAACCGTCCTGCGCGCAAATGCCCGGATTCAGCGACAATTCGGCAATCTTGTGGCTGATGATGTTCAGATCGCACGCTTCCTGCACGTTCTTGCCAAACAACTGGAAGAAGCCCGTGTCGTCGATGCAGTGGTAATCGTCATGCCCAGCGTGAACGTTCAGCGTTGCCTTCGTGATGGCCCGGCAACCCATGTTCAACACGTACGTCAGGCGCTTTCCTACTGCCCCGTACAACGATTCGTGCATGTACACGATGCCCTGCCCGGAAGAGAAGTTCGTGGCGCGCAACCCGGTCATGGACAAACCAGCCGTTACCGCCGCCGCCGCATGCTCGCCTTCCGGCTCGATGAAGATCAGCGGTCGCCCGGAAACATTGATATGCCCCGCGGCCGCGTTCTCCGCCCAATACTCGCCCATCTGGGTCGACGGAGTGATGGGGTAGGCCCCTGCTGCATCCGTGGATTCGCGCTCGCACATGATAACGGCCGTATTACCGTCCATCGCATCGCGCACCCCCGGGTACTTCACCGACTTCTTCTCTTCTGATTTCATCTCGATACCTCTGCTAGATTCGCCGTCCGATGACCGGGCTTATCCCATCCCATCGGCCGTCCTGGTCTGAAACTCGGTTACTCCCCTTGACTATCCCACTGGAATCGGCGGCAACGGTGATCGCCTCGTGATCCTTCTCGCTGAAGCCCCTTTCACGGAACCCCGTCGCTCGTCTATCCATACAATGGCTCCCGTCGGACACCGCTGAATGGCGTCCTCGGATGCCAGAGCATTCTTGCTGTAGTCCACTACCGCCAGATTCTGACGTATGGAAACCAAACCCGGCGCCGCGTCCATCGCGCACAAACCGCAGCCCGTACATGCCACATCGCATTCGCGCTCTGCCTCTTCGCCGTGCGCCAGGCTCTTGCACGCCACCCAAAGCCGGTGACTCAGCGGGTGGATGCTGAACAACGCCCGCGGACATATATCCACGCATGCGCCGCACGCCGTGCACTTCGATTCATCGACCACGGGCAAGCCGTGCTCATTCATGACAATTGCACCAAAATCACAGACATCTTTGCAATCGCCAAATCCCAAGCACCCCCAAGCACATCCTTTTCCACCGCCGGCGATTAGGTTCGCTGCCCGGCACGTCTGCATTCCCGAGTACACCCCGCGCACACGCGCCACATTCGATCCACCTGCGCACGCCAATCGGGCTACCCGCTTCTCCTCCCGGCCCGCGTCTACCCCTAAAAAACGGGCAATCTTGTTCGTCATCTCTACCGTATTCACCGTGCATTTACCCGGCGAAATCGTTCCGGCCACCGCCTTCTCGGCGAAATTCCGGCAACCCGCGCACCCACACGCTCCGCAGTTGGCGTGGGGGAGTAACTCGTCCACCACGTCGATACGCGGATCCTCATATACATACAGTTTTTTGTTTGCGAATGCCAGAACTACCGACAACCCAAACCCCAGGCAAACCATGATGCCGCCGGCTGTGAGTATCTCATTCAATGACATTGCACTCCCTTGTGGTGTATTGCATCGGTTACGTCGTCAGCTTGCATGCCAGGACTTCATGACAACGTCCGTTTCTATAGTGCAATCCGAGTGCCAGTTTGAGAAGAATTTGGCGGGTATTTTCTAAAGTACATCAAAACAATGACTTACGGCACCGGACAGGCTCTCCGTGAACAACCTATCACCTATTGAAGGAACTCATGGTGACAGTTCTGCGCAGGACACAATTGTCATAAATAGATAAGCCTGCGGAAAGCGTCTCTCCCTGAATTTGCGCCGGCACAACCGAGCGCCCA
>JAIBAQ010000200.1 GCA_019695095.1 Candidatus Hydrogenedentota bacterium | reverse complement strand
TGGGTGCGTCCATGCGCGAATACCTGATCGACCTGAAAATTCAGCCGGGATGCCGCTTGGTCGGCCAACGCGTCGAAGAAGCAGGGTTGCGCCACCTGCCGGGACTCTTCCTGATCGAGATCGTGCGCGACGAGCAGCTCATCGCGCCGGTAGGACCTGACCAGCTTCTGGAAGAGAATGACGTTCTCACGTTTACCGGCGTCGTGAACACGATTGTGGACTTGGAACGTATCCCGGGACTTGTGCCTGTTGCCGATGAGGGATATGAGACTCGCGCTGCGTTGCGCAGGGGCCACATGCTCTGCGAGGCCGTCATCTCCAACAAGTCGCCGCTCGTCGGGAAGAGTATTCGCGAGGCCAACTTCCGCGCCGTATACAACGCGGCGGTTGTCGCCGTGCATCGCGGGGGCGAACGTCTGGAAGGAAGAGTGGGGGACATCGTCCTTCGAAATGGTGACACGCTGCTCCTCCAAACCGGGCCACACTTTGCGGAAGCGCACCGCAATAACGCCGACTTCTACCTCGTCAGCGGAGTGACCGATTCGCGCCCCGTGCGCCATGATCGCGCTCTCTTGTCGCTTGTGCTGCTCGCACTGCTTATTGGTCTGCTCGTTACGGAGTGGGTTGGAACTGCGCCAGCGGCCTTCCTGGTAGCAGGGCTTATGATCCTGACGCGCTGCATCTCTTCGTCGGACGCGCGAGAGAGCATCGACTGGCAGACTCTCATAACCATCGCCGCATCATTCGGAATTGGAAAGGGCATGGAAAACTCCGGCCTTGTGGAGAACATCGCGCACAATGTCGTGCAGCACGCGGGAGTGCTGGGTCCGTTCGCGGTGTTGGTTGTGGTCTACCTTATGACGAACGTCGCGACGGAACTTATTAGCAACAATGCCGCGGCCGTCCTCATCTATCCATTTGCTGTCGCGATGGCCGGAGAAATGGGGGTTCACCCACGCCCCTTTGTGATGGCGGTTACGATTGCGGCATCTGCCGCCTTTGCGCTGCCCATCGGCTACCAGACTCACCTCATGGTCTACGGACCTGGCGGCTACCGTTTCAGCGATTTCCTCAAAGTGGGCCTTCCGCTCGACTTCGTCGTGTTTATCACCGCTGTCTCGCTGATTCCATTTGTCTGGAGTTTCTGAACGGGGCGAAGCGACAGAATTAGCGGCATTCGCCAAACACCTTTCGGAAATGCCACTCAAAATCATCCATCACTTGTTCCATCGGCGGTGGGGTTCCGAGCAGTTGCCGCAGCGACGTCACGGGTTTGTCAGCGATTCCGCATGGAATGATGTAGGTGAAGTGAGTCATATCCGGGTCGACATTCAACGCGATGCCGTGGAATGTCACCCAGCCGTGAAGTCCAACGCCGATTGCGGCGACCTTCGCCCCGCCCACCCAAACGCCGGTGTAACCCTCCACGCGCTCTGCATCAAGCCCGTACTCCGCAAGTTGGGCGATCAATACGCTCTCTAACGTGCGCAAGTACCATTTGATAGAGGGATTCCACGCATTGAGGTTCAGAATGGGATAGGCTACAAGTTGCCCCGGCCCGTGGTAGGTGGCATCGCCTCCGCGATCAACCCGGCACAGCTCAAATCCGAGAGACTGCAACTCGGACTCGCTTTTCAGGAGGTTCTGCGACTGGAAATTGCGGCCAAGGGTAATAACCGGAAGGTGTTCCAAGAGGAACAAGGCATTGCCCGCCTGCCCGGCTTCCACTTCGCTGCGCCGCCTAATCTGCCGATTGTACAGGTCAGCGTACGAGACAGGCCCAGCGATCCGAATGGTCTCAATCGTCCGATCCATAGCCACTCTTGATTGCGAGAGAGTGCCAGGCAGAACTCACTCCAACACCTTCCGCAACGTGTCTAGTGTCACGTGCTCAAGGGAGTCCACAATGCAATCCGCGAGGCTCAAGTCACTCGCGCGGAAACTCGACGTCACCGCCAGACAACGGAGATTGGCCGATTTCGCCGATTGCACGCCCGTGACGGCGTCTTCGACGACCAAGCACTGAGAGCAGGGGAGGCCCACCGCATTTTGCGCTGCGATGTAGATTTCCGGATGCGGCTTCTTGTGCGTCACCATGTCACCGGTGATGATGACGTCGAATTTGTCGACCGGCGCCTGAATCGCGTTAAGCGTGACGTTGGCCTTATCCGTCGGACTAGACGTGGCGATGGCAAGGTTCCACTCGCCGCTATCTGCCGCGGCGCGCACGAGTTCGATCGCGCCGGGGCACGGACGACATTCGCCCGCGTCCAAGAGTGCAGAGAAATTACGGAAGCGTACTTCCAACGCTCTCTTAAGGTCGATCTTGAGTCCAATCTTCTCGGCGGGGCCTTCAACGTAGCGGACCGCGCCCGTGCCAATGAACGGACGAAAATCTTCGGCCGTCAGTTCCACGCCGTACAATTCGCGAAACATGTCGATACTTGCCCGCGCAATCAACGGCTCGGTGTCCGCAAGGACGCCGTCCATGTCGAAAATCAGCGCATACTTTTTCTGAGTCATCTAGACCTGCACTTCCTCACGGAGGCCCATTACCTCCAAAACAGCTTCCTCGGACGCATCCACGGTCTGCGGTTGTTCCGCGGACTTGATGGCGCTATCGGGGTCCTTCAAGCCGTGACCCGTCAGAATACACACGACCCGAACGCGGTCGCCCACGATAGGCTTGGCATCGTCGAAGAATCCGTTGGCCGCCAGTTTGATCAATCCCGCGATACTTGCCGCACTCGCGGGTTCGCAAAACACGCCTTCCATCGAAGCAAGCATCTTGTACGCTTCACGGATCTCGTGGTCAGTGACCATTCCGATCACGCCGCCCGACTCATCGCGCGCCTGGACCGCTGTCTTCCAGCTTGCCGGGTTTCCGATCCGGATTGCCGTGGCGAATGTCTGCGGCTGTTCCACCGGATGCCCCAACACGATGGGCGCGGCGCCCGCCGCCTGAAAACCAAGCATGCGCGGCAGGTTCTTGCTCTTACCCGCTTCGTGGTACTCCTTGTAGCCCTTCCAGTAGGCGCTGATATTGCCAGCATTGCCGACGGGGAGCGCGTGATAATCGGGCGCATAGCCTTCGAAGTCGTCGATGATTTCGAACGAACCGGTCTTCTGGCCCTCGATACGATACGGATTGACCGAGTTCACCAACTGAATCGGGTGATTCTTCGTAATCTCGATGACCAGTTTCAGCGCCTCGTCGAAATTGCCTTTGATCTGAATGACTTTGGCGCCGTGAATCATCGCCTGCGAGAGCTTTCCGAATGCGATCTTCCCCTCAGGTATCAACACCGCACACGCGATACGCGCACGCGCGGCGTATGCCGCCGCGGATGCCGATGTGTTGCCGGTCGACGCGCAGATGACCCCTTTGAATCCATCCTCGACGGCCTTCGTGATGGCCATCGTCATGCCTCGATCCTTGAAGCTGCCCGTAGGGTTCAGTCCCTCGTACTTCAGCCAGATTTCGAGCTTGGGATGAATGGCCGCGCTCAGATTGCGCGCGGGCACCAACGGCGTGGACCCTTCATTCAGCGTGATGACGCAGGTCCTTTCCGTGACCGGAAGATACTGCCTGTATCGCTCGATGATTCCCCTGTTCAACATCGTTCGCTCTCCAACTCCGCTCCTCGTCCGGCGCGTAGTCTATTCCAAAACCCGAAGCAAGTGTGTAGGCTCGCGCACTACGTCCAGCGAGTCGATCTCGTTCAACGCCGCGCGCATGTCCGATTCTTTGGCATCATACGTCATCAACACGATGTGGACCCGGTCCGCTTCGTGTTTCTCTTTTTGCATACACGATGCAATGCTCACTCCGTTCTTACCCAAAGACGTGCAGATCTTTCCCAAGACTCCGGGTTTATCCATCGTCGTCATCCGCAGGTAATAGCGCGAGTGAATGTCGCCCATGCCGCGCAGGCTTCTCGATTGCGAATACGAGAATGGGGGAGGCACCGGACCGTTGCCACGCCGCGCGATGTCAATGATATCTGCCAGGACTGCGCTTGCCGTGGGCATGCGGCCCGCGCCGCGTCCGTAGTAGAGCGTAGCATCCGCCACGTCGCCCTTCACGTAAATCGCATTGAATTCGTTGCGCACCGACGCAAGGAGATGGTCTTCCGGCACGAGCGTGGGGTGAACGCGGGCCTCAATCTCCCCATTGTCCGAGCGAACAATTGCCAGGAGTTTGATTAGGTAGCCCAACTCGCGCGCATAGGCGACATCGGCGTGGGTCACTTTCGTGACGCCTTCCACGTGAATATCCTCGAGGTTTACCTTGGTCGAATAGCACATCGAAGCGACAATCTGGCACTTGTGCGCCGTGTCGTGACCCTCGATGTCCAAGTCAGGCGGAGTTTCGGCAAAGCCGAGTGCCTGGGCTTGACTCAACGCGGCCTCAAATTCCAGACCTTCGTAGGTCATTCGGCTCAGAATGTAGTTGCAGGTCCCGTTGAGAATGCCGTACACGAACTCAATGTGGTTTGCGGCCAGGCCTTCGCGCAGAGCTTTTAGGATGGGGATCCCGCCCGCGACCGCCGCCTCAAACCGTAGTTCGGCGCCGCCCTTAATCGCCGCCTCGCACAATTCGGGGCCGTGCTTAGCCAGGAGCATTTTGTTGGCGGTCACGACGTGCTTTCCCGAGGCAAGGGCTTTCAAGATGAACTTCTTGGCAGGCTCGACGCCTCCAATCAGTTCGCACACGACCTGCACATTGGGATCGTCAATCAAGGCCATGGCGTCTTTGCTGACCGAGACTCCCTGCAAGTCAAACGCCTGCTCCAGGTCGGGTCTGAGGTCTGCAACGTGCGTCAACGCCACATCGGCTCCCGCGCGTCGCGTGATGCGGTCCGGGGACTCCCGCAACGTCTTAATGACACCGCCGCCCACTGTTCCGGCACCGATGACCCCAACTCCAATTGCCATGGCTTCATTCTCCCAAAAAGGATAAAGCGGCCTATCTACAAGACCGCTCGTTTCCGATACCGCTGGCCGGCCCTACGAATAGACGCAGTCCGCGATTCAAACACGACTCAAACGCGGACTCACAGAGCGGGCCGAACGCAGAACGTTCTACACCTCCAACACGCAGACTACGTCGCCGACGGAAATCTCGTCGCCTTCCTGCACGAGCTTCTCAATCAACACGCCGCCTTTGGGACTCGGAACGATGAAGGCGGCCTTGTCCGTCGTCATTTCGACGAGGTCTTCCCCCTCTTTCACCTTATCCCCCTCTTCGACCAACCAATACGAGATCGTCGCTGTATCCGCGGCATCCTGCCCAAGACTGGGCAATTTGACTTCATAGGTCATCAGACCTTCTCTCCATCCGTTCTGCAAGCACACATCGTGTGCTAACCCGTTACCACGTCCATCCGCTCACGCGCAAAGCGCGTCTGCATCAACTCCTCGGAACGATACGAACTCCGAACAAAAGGCCCCGCGACCGCGAATTGGAATCCCAACTCAATCGCCAGGGCTTCGAACTCCTGGAACACCTCTGGAGTCACATACTCTGCGACCTCGCGCTGCTTCGGCGTCGGCCTCAAGTACTGCCCAATACTCACCGCTTCGCAACCCGCTTCCAACAAGTCGCATAGCGTCTGTCGAACTTCATCTTTCGTCTCGCCGTGTCCGGCCATGAATGCCGATTTGATGATCGGCTTCGGCCGATGCACGCTGCCTTGGCGGAGAACGCCAAGCGCCATACGATAGGTATATCGCCTGCTGCGTACCGCCGGATAAAGCCGTTCCACCGTCTCGATGTTGTGGCTGAATACTTCCGGCTGCGACGTCAACACGATCTCTATGGCGTGCTCATCGCCTTCAAAATCCGGGACCAGCAACTCAATTGTGGTCTCGGGACACAGACTTCGGATCGACCGGACCGTATCCGCGATGTGCTGCGCGCCGCCATCGGGCAAGTCATCCCGGGTGACAGAGGTAATCACGCAGTGCTTTAGGTTCATATCCCGCACGGCGGCAGCGACCCGAAGAGGCTCTTCCGGGTCCGGTGGCTCCGGCTTTCCACTTGGAACGGAACAGTACCTGCAATTCCTTGTGCAGGTGTTCCCAAGAACCATCAAGGTGGCTGTCCGGCGCTGCCAACACTCCGCCATGTTCGGACAGCGGGCACTCTGGCAGACCGTATGCAGGGAGAGGTCCTCCACCAGACCCCGGGTAAACGAAAAATCGTTTCCCGAGGCCCACGAGCGACGGATCCATTCTGGGAATCGGGTCTGCACGATCTGCCTCTATCCAAATGCTCTGCACGATAGACAACGCGGAAGCGAGTATATCATTTACCTCTTGACAAATTAAAGTAAAAGGTGATCCGGTTCTTACCCGCCGTTCGGACGATGGAACCCTCCGGCAGGTCAGGGCAAGCCCCCGTTCCCGGTACCCTCCAGTCTCGCTAGCCCTCTGAAAATCAGGAAGTTACGCACTTTCTTAGGTTGACGAAGCCTTTCCCCCTGTGATAGGCTTTGACCGTTGCCAAAGCTGCCTACTGACGCCGGTGGCGGTGATACAGGAGTATCCATGCGAGCCATTGAGGAGCATGCAGTTCCCCGGGTGCAGAAGACGGCGCCCGAGGTTTTAGTTATAGGTGGGGGTAAAGGCGGCGTAGGGAAGACTTGCTTTGCGGTCAATCTCGCCGTCGAAGTCGCTCGAAAAGGGTGGCGGGTTATCCTCGTAGACGCCGATCTGACGTGTTCGAACGTCGAGACCGTCCTCGGTACGCGTTCCGAGACACGCCTGGACGATTTCTTTTACCAGAAGGGCGCCAAGAACATTCAGGCTGTCGTCGCCGACACGCAATATGAGAATCTGCGGGTCATTCCCGGCACGTCCGGCCTGATTGACGTAGCGAATCCCAAGTACCAGCAGAAGCAGGCGCTCATCCGTGAGTTAAATTCCCTGGAGGCCGACCTGGTCATTGTTGACCTGGATGCCGGCGCGCATCTGGGCACTTTGGACTTCTTTCTCATCACGGACACGAACGGCGTGCTTGTAATTACCCCGGAAAAGACGAGCATCGACAACGCGTTCAAGTTCATTCGCGCGGCGCTGTACCGCAAGATTGAACGTTTCTACCAGAGCCCCGAGCTTGCCGTGCTACTCAAGCGAACCGAGACGCTCCGCGATTTCGTCGAGAGCATTCGCACATCGGAACTTTTCGACGAAGACGTCAGGAAGAAGATCTGTGGTGAAATTGTTGCCATCGCCAGAACTCTGACACCCCGGGTCGTGGTCAATCGCGCGCGTAACTCGTATGAAGCGCAAATCGCCGCAAACATTCTGGCGCGTATGGCTCGTCAGCAGCTCATGGTGGAATGCGAGAACCTCGGATTCCTTTACTTCGATAAATGCGTCCCTGAAGCCATAAACGCAGGGGCGCCCTTTGTGGTGAGTCACCCGAAACAAAAGATATCGGCGTGTGTGACCGATATCGCCAACCGACTTGGATACTTCTAGCCGTGTTAGATCGATCTGAACCGAAGAAACAAAACAGTCTGTTTGGCCGTCCCGCGGAAGAACAAAAGCCAGCCGTTGAAGAAGTCTCGGATGGCGATGACACCTACGAGGCGCTCGCTAGAGCTTCCAAGCGAGAATCGCTCATCGGCCGTATGAATCAAGCCTTTCAGGACGTCCTGCAGACGAATCGTGGTCAGGGCAAGATGCGCGCTCCGGCAGAGGAAGCGGGCGACGATCCCAACGTTACCGCGGACGATCTTGCCATACGCCGCGCCCGCAACATCAAACTTCACCGGATGGTTGTACCCGAAGGCGTAATCATCGAAGGTTCGCTCTCCGGCGGCTCAGAGTCGGAAATTGCGGGCAAGGTCGACGGCGACGTCACCGTCGATGGTCAACTTTATCTTGCCGCCAGCGCCCTGGTCAGCGGCAACGTGCGCGCGACCTCGTGCCGCGTCGACGGACTCGTGGAAGGCCGCGTCGAGTGTTCGGAAGACTTGGAACTCGGCAAGACCGGCAGGTTGAACGCCGATTGCGTGGGCGGCAAAGAAGTAAACGTTGCAGGCCAAGTATTTGGAAATGTTACGACAGGTGGCATTGTCCGCCTCTACTCGTCTGCGAAGCTTACGGGCAATATTCGTGCCCGCCGACTTGTTATAGAAGATGGTGCGCATTTCAATGGGCAGTGCACGATGCGTGCGCCTGCCCAACGTGGAGATGCGAAGCCACAGTAGCAAGGAGGATTGCGAGCATGCCAATGCCCATGTTTTACGACCCGACATTTCTGCTCATTATCCCCGGCTTGATTCTAAGCATATGGGCGCAGTGGAAAGTCAAGTCTACGTATGCGACATACTCGCAGGTAGGAACGCGTTCCGGACTTACGGGAGCCGATGTCGCTCGCCTGATTCTGCGCGACTCGAACATCGGTTTGGCTGCAAATCCCGCTGCGGCACGCGGTACGGTTGTTGGACTTGAAGCGATTCCTGGCGAACTCACGGACCACTACGATCCGCGCGATAGAACGTTGCGTCTTTCGGATGCGGTCTATCACGGACAGAGCGTTGCCGCGCTGGGTATTGCCGCGCACGAAGTTGGCCACGCGATACAGCATGCCAATGCGTATTCGGCGTTGATGTGGCGAAATGCCATCTACCCGATATCGAGCATTTCGTCGACACTCTCGTGGCCGCTGCTTCTGGGCGGTCTGTTCCTGGGAATCGGCCCGCTCCTGACTCTCGGCATTCTGTTGTTCTCGTTTGCCGTGGTGTTCACCCTGATCACGCTGCCGGTCGAGTTCAACGCGAGCAGCCGCGCATTGAAGGCGCTGGCGCACGGTGGCTACTTGACGGATGACGAGTTGCATGGCGCGCGGAAGGTCTTGTCCGCCGCTGCGTGGACCTACGTGGCCGCTGCCGCCGTCGCGATACTTGAACTGGTTCGCTTGCTTATCATCGCCCGCAATAGAGACTAACCAACGAGAGTTGTGTTGCTAAGCTCGGTCCCTGAGGCGCATTTGGCTGCCTCAGGGACCTTTCAGTTAGAATGCAGTTGGTATGACACGTTATCGAATCATCATTGCCGGATTGTGCATTCAAGCAGCGGCAATCGCCTGCTCTGCCGCGGAATCCTCGCCGCCCAAAGGTGTCGTGCATGGCGAAGGGGCGGCGCAAGGCGCTGGCCCGGATGCGCGCGATGCCGCCATTCTCAATGCGCTGACCAATCTCGTCATGGAGCGGCTGGAGCAACTGGTTCCGTCGCGCGACTTCTCCCAATTCGCGACGATCTTGGAGAATGCCCCCGCCTACTTCGAATCGTATGCGGTTGTGGGAGAGACCCATCTAAATGACGCGACTCAGGTTGAAATCGAAGGGCGATTGCTGGAGGCCAACATTCTCGCCGATGCATCGTCACAGGTACTGCGCACGTATGCCGATCCTCCGCGCGTAGTCCTTTTCATCGTGGAGAAAGGAGGGAAGCGGCCTCCCGATGAGGCGGCACGTCTGGGAGCGGCCGAGCGCAAACTGGGTGATGCGCTGCGCAAAGCACGGTTCGACATCGTCGACTCGGATACCCTCAGAGAAGATCGATCCGACGAAACGCTTTCCGATTTGGAGACGCAGGCCCCCGAAGAGATTGCGGCCGTGGGCAGGCACTACAGCGCAGACATCATTGTCGCCGGACATGCGGCAGTCACGTCGGAACCCACCGTTCCGGGTTCCAACGTCAACAAGATCACGACCGATCTCAGTCTGCGTGTGATACGCGCCATCGATGGTGCAGTACTCGCGGAACCCGCGACGCAGGCCATTGTGAACGGTGCCAAGATTTCGGAAGGGGCGAACCAAGCGCTTCAAGACGCCGCGGATAAGGTATTCGGCGAGGTGATGTCGGCCTCCGTTATCGGCATGGTTAGCACCCAAGCCGGCGACGCGGTAACGCTAACGATTGACAGACTGGGAGAGAAAGAAAGGCTCGACTCAATCGTTGCACTCCTCCAGAAACTCCCGGGCATGAAGTCGGTGGAAACGGCCTACACCTCCGCAGACCTTGCGAAGCTCAAGCTTTCCTACTCCGGACGCATGGGAACCCTCATCGACCGGCTAAGCGCCGCCAAGTTCAACGGATTTCATGTCGATCCGCATACGGTGATGGATCGCGCCATCATGGCATCCATAGCGGCGCCCTGAGTTGTCATTCGCTTTCTGCTTTCTGAAGAAATGAAGAGCCGCCAAACCTTGGCGGTTCAGCGGCTCTAAAACACTGTGATGCTAACGGCGAGAGATTACGCCGACTTCGCGGCAACCTTGCGCCCTTTGGC
>JAIBAQ010000199.1 GCA_019695095.1 Candidatus Hydrogenedentota bacterium | reverse complement strand
TCGCTGAAGAATCCAATCTGTTTATTGACGGGGAGCATATCGAGGCGCTCTTCCATGACCTGCTGGATCGCGCCCGGAAAGAAGTTGTGCCACCAGTAGCCCGCGAGGGAGAAGTTGGGAAGTTCGCGTGCTAGCGTGCACAGCGCCTGGTTCGCGTGGCGGCTGCCCAGGAAACACATGAACCGCAAGCGCGGGTAACGCGAGATGATGTCGGCAAGTTGCCCAATCGTGCGCTGGCTGACGCGCGATGACGATTCGTAGGGCAATGGCTCCGCGCCGAGAGAGAATTGAAACACGATCCGCTGTTCGCGCTTCTCCAATTCGCTCAGAAAACGGTGCAGGATATAGCTCGCGTACACGTTGCGCTCGGCATCGCCTGCCGACGCCCGCCGCTCTAGCGCTTCCGCCATCTGGCCATCGCTGGGGTTGCTGTACTCGATGTCGGTGGAGATGTGCTGCGCCGTGGCGAGTACCGTGCCGTACGGAATCAAATCGCAGTAATGCAGAACCGCGGCGTGAACGTCTTCAACGGTCCGAATGGTCTTCTTGAGCGGGGGCGCGGTCTTCCGATTGTACGTGACGGGAATCGCCACGCCCGCCTGCGGTTCATTCCAAGCGCGCTCGAGCTCGAACACCGGAATATCCGGCTGGCCCCATTGCGTGCGCGCGAAGAACGCCCATTCCAGCGAATACTGCAGCAGATCGTCCGCTGACCCGTCGCGCTGCCGCCACAGTTCTGTACCCGTTCGGGCGATGTTGGCGCGGCGCGTCACGTCGCGCGCCCAGGCGGTGTCCTGGCTGCGCTCGCGAATTATCTCGTCAAGGCGCCGCCAATTCGACTCGTTGATCGGCTCCCGCCAGTTGTAGAGATCGACAAGAATCGCGCGCAGGCCGGAGGCCATGAAGGTATTGCGGGCGCGCGCCAGGTAAGGAATTGCTTCCGCAAGGCGGGTATGGGCGTCTTTTTGTGAACGGTCCTCGTCCAGACGCGACCCCGATGGACAGCCAGCAGCGAACAAATCGCTCACCACCATGTGATAGAGAAGAATGTCGTCGAGTCCGCGCGCCGTCAGATGTGCGGCGTCGACGTGCGTGTGCGGGTCCATCCAGGAAAACGAAGCCAACCCCTCTTCGATGTCTCGTACCGTACGAAGCGCGGTTTCCATCGCGACCCCCTCGTTTATGTGCACATTTGGATTACGGACAGCGAAGATGACTATGCCAGAGCCGGACATGCGCCGCAACGCAGAATTCAAATACATGGTAGAATAGGGATACTGAGGGGAAGGATACCCTCTCTGCGAGACAGGGGGTAAGTGCGTGAAGCACAGTCTGTGCTTAGCCGTTTGGGCATTTCTTGTGCCGCCGTGGTGTAACTTGGTTTGGGGGCAAACGCCTGTTGCTTCCCTTGCTCCAGTCATTCTCAACGACGCAAGAGACACCTACCCTCTTGGCGCCGAAGTGGAGCAATTGGACGATCCCGGCGGCGTTCTGACGATCGCCGAAGTGTCCAGCGGGGCCGCGTCGGCGCGTTTCCGGCCGCACACGTCCGAAAGTTTCAACCTGGGCTTGGCCGAGTCGGTGTCGTGGTTTCGATTTCGTCTTCACAACAGTTCTGCCCAAAATGTAGAGTGGATTCTGGAAGTCTCCAATCCCCGCTTAAATAACGTCTCTCTCTACGTGTTTCGCAGCGACTCCACGGCGCGCGTATGGCGCAGCGGCAATTCCGTGCCGTATGACGAATGGCCCGTCGATTTCCGAAACCCGGCTTTCGCATTCCGTCTTCGCCAGAACATGGAAACCACGTGCTATTTGCGCGTCGACAATCGGGGGGCGTCGCGTTTCAACGTCGGCTTGTATACTGAACGGGCTTTCCACCGCCACGCGCTGCGAATCGAAATTGCGTGGGGGTTCTTTTACGGGGCCGTCGTTTGCCTGTTGCTGCATAACGCCGTTTTGATGGTGGCGTTGCGAGACCGGACCTATTTCTATTGTTTCGTGCTCATACTGTCATTCCTCTTTTATCAGGCATCGATGAACGGAACGGCTTTCCAATGGTTCTGGCCGTCTTCGACGTGGTGGGCGGACCGCTCCATCATCTTCTTCTACGGCATGACTTTCTTCTTTGGACTCATTTTCTCGCGCAGCTTTCTCGAACTGCACAAGCAGCGATCAACCGCGGACAAGTTGATCGTGGGACTCATGATCGTGTGTTTGACCATTGCGATTGGGGCACTCGGCAGCCACCTGGCGGCCAACTTCGCCGCGCACGTCCTGGCGACGCTTGGTCCCTTCATCATGGCTGCGATTGCTGCGCATTGCTGGGCCTCGGGCTATAAGCCGGCGCGTGTCATGATGCTCGCATGGCTCACGTACAGTCTCGGCTCGTTTTACACCGTCCTTGCGACGATGCGCATACTGCCCCAAACCATTTCAACGGAATATGCGATCCCGCTTGGATTCACGCTTACGTTGCTCTTGTTTGCGTTGGCGCTGGCAGACCGTATCCGCACCGTCGAGCTTGAATACAAAGCGATGCTGAACAGGACCGTTGAAGAGCGCACCCGAGAACTGACCGTGGCGCGCGAGGACATCAAGAAACTCGCGGAACTCATGCCCATATGCAGTTCCTGCAAGAAGATACGCGACGACAAGGGGTATTGGAATCAGCTTGAAAGCTATCTGCTGAAACACACAGACCTTGTCTTCAGCCATAGCATTTGTCCCGACTGCGCCAAAGAACTTTACCCGGAACACTACCGGGACATGTAATGCGCCCGCGCTCGAAAAGGGCACAAACCTATTTGGACAACTCCAGACTCAACTCCGCAATACGTTCACGGTAGGTCTGGAATGCGGATGCGTCTAGCCACGTGTGCCATATTCGACGATCGCCCGCCTTGAGAAAATCGCGGCTTTCGACGAAGGCCTCGTCAGCGCTTTCAAGAATAGTTCCGGAGATCGTGCGCACCGCTTCATCCGCTTGCGCCACCAGATCCTCCTTCGTGCTGCTTCCACGGCGGCGGTCGGCAAGTTCGCGCAGCATCGTTGCGGCGGCCACGTCCTCCAATCCGTCGCGAACGGCCTCCCAACGCACGCTCGGGACGGGCAAGTCGCCCGGATAGACCAGCGCATATTCGTCGTTCTTGTCGGCGTTGGCGAACCACATATTCTGCTGCGTCGTGCTGAAGGTCCAGTGCCCGATTCCGTCGAGTCCAAAGTAGAACGCGCGCCACGCGTTGGCGCGGTTGTAACGCAACGGAGACAGCGACTTTACTTGCGAGACGCATTCGTACGACCACACGGGTTTGCCGCTTTTCATAATGTCCACGATGCGCGGGTCGTCTACGGCCAGTCCGGTCACGAGACGCATGTTCGGACACCACACGTCCACATACGGCGCGATGCGTTGATAGTCGCGCCACGAAAGGCCCGGCACCGGGTCTGTGTAGATGCGTATCTTGGGGTCGGCCTCGCGAAACAGCGAGGCCGCCTCGATAAAGACGGGAATGCGCGGACCGTAGTCGAGGCCCGGTTCGTCAACGGGGTACAACGCGAAATCGTCGTAACCGATACCCGCCTCCGAGAGGTGATCGCGAAACGCCCGCACATACTCGACCTTTGCGGTGTGTCGATCCGGTTCACTGACCTCGCCCTTGAACTCAATGGCCGGATCGGAAACGTGGAACAACAACTGCCCGCGCCCTTTCATGCGCGCCAGCTCTTCGTCGAAGGCCGTCCAGTCGAACGTAAGTTCCCCGTTCTCATAGGCCGCTTTCGCGTTCACATTACGAGGAAACACATTCACGCCATGTTGCGCCATGCCATCCAACACGGCCTCGGCATTGTTCGGAAACCAATTGTTGGGGATGTAGTCCCACGTGCACAGCGTCAACGGGAACGGCCGCTTCATGCGCAAATCCACGACACGAATCACGATCGGCAGAGAGACGTCAGGTGCTTCGTGCCCCAGCGGACGGATCGTGATCGTGCCGGTGTAGTCGCCAGGTTCGGCGCGCGTCGCATCGATGCTCAACCACAGCTTGGCCGCGCGCTTCGCGGGGATTTCCAGCACGCCGGAGTCGCCCAGTGATGGCAACGCATCGGCGACCGTTTCGCCATTGACCGTGCCCACCGTAACCGCCTTGTACGCGGCAATGGTCCCGGCGAATGTCGCGCCGCCGGAACTCTTGGGCGGCTCGATCTCCACCCGCGTTCGAAGAGGCGCATCAAGCGACGACGCGACGACACACGCACCTTGATCGATCTCGCCCACATATACGGGAAAGACATCGATAGACTGCGTCTTGCCCCATTCGATCTCAGCGGGTGACGGAACCAGCCTTGTTTCATCGAAGGTTGCGTAGGGGAGCGTTGCCCATGCCGACAAGGGAGCATTTTGCTGTGCCGAGAGTACACGCGATACATGCCGGACTACGGTCTGCATCTGCTCGCCGCGCGGCAATCGCACGGAAGTCGAGACCTGAACTTGGATGTCGTTCTTGTCCGCGGCAAGGCCGGGGATTGGCAGCGTCAACGACGTTCTCGATGAAACCGCGCCAGCCACAGTGCGAGGTTCGCCCATGGCGACGGCCTCTTCGACGTTTACGGCTATGCACGTGCCAGTTGGATTGGAAATCAGTACGGACGGAAACTCGTTTTCCCGTTCCGGTGCTGCAAACGATACTTCGATGGCCCCCTCCGCGCTGAAGACGGACGACTCGGCAGATTGCGATTCGTCAATTTCCCTTCTGTAGGGCGCATGCGGAAGCCCAGGCGAATACCGTTCCGCCAGCAACGTGCCGGTCACCAGAACCATGTCCACCGTATTCGGCTGGCTGCCCTTCACAAGCACCGGAAAACCGTTGACCGAACCACCCAGATGGACTTCATCGACTCGGCGGCCGTCCTGTCCGATGGCGTACGCGCGGTTGTTGTATGATGTCACGACGATCTCCGAGGGAGCTTTGCCATCCACATCCAACACGACCGGCCGCGCACGGTTCTTCGCGCGAAACACATGCGTCCACAATTGCTTGCCGTTTGCGTCAAACGCGTAGAGGTTGCCCCAGAGTCCCGCGCATACAACCAACGGCTCCTCGGGCTCGCGCGGGATCACCGTGATCGAACAATCGATCTCGTCGCCGACCTCCGCCGACCACACGGTAGCGCCCGTCTCATCGAGAGCATGCAACGTGCCCGCACCCGCCCCGCAGAGTATCAACTGCTTTCCATTCAGGGGGAGGAGTTCGGCGCGCGATATAATGCGTCCCCCGAGATCGCGTTGCCACGCGACGTTGCCATCGAGGTCAAGGCAATACAGCGTGTTTTCGACGGGGATGAGCACGCGCGGCGAATTGGCGATGGTTGCGAGTTGAGGAAACGTGCGGCATGCGCCCGGAAACGTCTTGCGCCATGCGACTGTGCCGTCGGACTTCAAACACGTAACGGAGCCGGAGTTGTCGCCGACAACGAGGCGCACTCCGCCCGCGTCAACCGCAAGAGGCGTCGCGCGCGACCAGGTTGTCTCGCCGGGCAACGTGTAACGCCACACTTCCTGGTACGTGCTATCCAACGCGACAAGCAATCCTTCCACGCTGCCGAACACGAACTTCGCGCGCGCATCGCCGGGAATCCGCGCGGGCGTAGACGTCCAGCGCCCCTCCGGCAACGTCGCCACAAGCCCGTCCTGTCCCGCGCCGATATCCTTCCCATCGACGCCCCAGTGCATCACCTCGCCGCCGATATCGACGGCAAGCAATTCCTGCTTTCCGTCGTCTTCAACAACTAACGGCCCCGCCTCCATCCGGAATTGGCCCGCAGGCTTCGTCCACACACGGTCCATGGCGCGGGAGGGAGCCGAAGACAGCGCCGCCACAGCGACAAGCGAGATCGACAGGCTTTTTTTCAAGAATCGCGTCAGAAGTGCACCAAGTCGTCTATCCTTCATTAAAGCTTCCTATGTGCCTGAATTTGGGCTACTTCAACAACACAAGTGAGTGATTCTTCCCAAACTTAGGAGTGCGCTCACCTGAAGCCAAACCAACTATCTGAAGACCATCAGACTTCCTCCACTCCTTAATCCAGTTACTGACATCAGAGTGCCAAACCAACGGAAAGTGGAGAGAGAACTTCCAGAATTCATCAAATGAAACTCGTTTGTCCTCCTTGAGCTTCGCGAAAAGTGCAGAACGCGTAGCTTTGAGTTGTGTTTCTCGCAACTCTTCATAGTACGGCCATCTCTCTTGGATCTCTTCACTGCCGAACAATTCCCCTTGACCACTCTCCAGGGCTCTTCTTTGCCTGACTTGGTTGCGAGCGTGCTCCATAACTTCCATGGCATTCCTCTCGGCTTTCCTGAACTCCTCGAGTCCCCTAATATTTCTGGTGCCATAGATCAAGTGATAGTGTTTGCAGTCCATATCCCTGTGAATTACATACGCAGAACTCACAAATTCAAATGCCCCGGACTTCCTCAGATTGTCGCAGTAGACTTGAACCATCGCTTCAATCGAATCGCGCCCAGAAGATTGTTCGTCAATACGCGATAAGAAATCGTGGCAACCATACAGACCAATGAAGCTGTCGGCATAATCGGGTACTCTGATGAACCTATTTATGTGATAGGACATGAAGTTGACGAGGACTTCTGAGCGTGTGTTTGCAAAAAGCGGTTTGATTGTGGACATGTCGAAACCAGTCCAACCTTTGGGGTCGATAAAGTAAAAAGCAAACGTATCTGGGTCGGCCTTGACGAACTCAAGAATCTCAGGAATGGACGCCTGAAAGGTGTTGTTGACAATTCTGATTTCGACATCTGGCACACTCTCAGCGAAACTACGCAACCTTGACGCCGCAGTTTGGTCCTTCTCCACAAAGCAACAGCGCACTCGCATCTTCTTCTTGAGAGGAGACTCTCTCAGGTCGTCCCTTGCTTTCGTTAGTTCTTTAATGGCAATTCCAAATGAGGTATCTGAGAGCGCGACATCTCTGGACTCCCAAGGGCCTGAGAAACAATCAATATACGTTATTGATTTGCACCAATTGCCAATGATGTGCGCGAAGCGCTCAAGGTAAGTCCTGAGGACTACGTGCTTGACTAGAGTCTGCTCCCGGTCATCATAAAAATCTGGAATTTCCATTTAGGCACTGCCCCCAAGAAGATGAAATGCTTAAGTTACTAGCGGGACTATGCAGGCATAGCACTATAGGATTTCCCCTTCAGTATACGTCCCGTCCGGTGCTTATTCACCCCGCCCCATTGCTTGAAGAAGAACGGCACGTGTGCGCGGACGCATTGCTGCTGGATATCGGTGACCCATTCTTCTTTCATCAAGCGCGCGCCAGGACCCGATTCACCGCCCACGATGACCCAGTGAATCCCCTCGAGCGGGAGGTGCGGCAAGGGACCGAGTAGAGGTTCAAGAGAAAGAAAACGAACTTTCGCGGGGATTTGCTTGAGGTGATCTATGCGTCCGAGAACACGCTGGTTCTCGACACTGGCGCCCATCCAGATATTGGGAGTCCAGCGGAGACTTGAAGCATGGGATGCGGCAATTTCCGGCCTCTTGGTGAGCACTTGGAAACGGTGCTGGCTGCATTCGTTCATGACTGCAAACACGCGCTGTATGAATTCGAGCGGAACATCCTTGTGGAAAAGATCGCTCATTGAATTCACGAAAATCAGGCGCGATTTCTTCCACCGGCGCGGAAGCTCGAGAGCATCCTCCTGAAGAGTCAGCTTGAAACCATCGCGATACTGAGGCACCCCCATCGCCTGCAAGCGTTTCGCCATGCGTTCGGCATAGCAGTGCTTACACCCCGCGCTGATCTTTGTACAGCCCGTTACCGGATTCCAGGTGGCCTCGGTCCATTCTATGCGCGATGCGGTCGCCATGCTCTCCCCTTCGACAAGATAATACTGATAATTAAATCAGTATTCAAAGAAGTTCACCATCGTCTAAATCATGCCGAGATGGAAAGCTATGTCGCAAACGATTCGGAGTCTCTATTTCCCCTCATACCGCGCGGCGGCGGTCGTGTCGTCGATGAAGCCGTAGAAGCGGGCGCGCCAAAAGGCGTCGGCGAATTCCGCGCCGCCGAGTTCGCGCCGCTCGTTCTTGGTGAATTGCAGGCACAGGTGACCGTCTTGCCAGGTCTCGCCGCCGTCTTTGGAGAAGTAGAGTCCCGCGGGCGTTCCCGAAAACACCCAGTCGCTGTTGCGCGGCGCGAGCAGCGTGCGCGCCAGCGGAATGTCGAAGCCCGCCGTCTTTTCCTGCCATGTCGCGCCGCCGTCGACGCTCTTAAGCGCCGGGTGTTCGCCGCCCGCAAACATCACCTCGCCTTTGGCCCCGGCAAATACCGGCGCCGCGATCTCACCTTGAATGAACATCGGCTTGACGGCTTCGTAGCCTCCCTTGAGGTATTTCTGATAGACGCCATCACGTGTGTTGTCCCACGTCTGTCCGGCGTCTTTTGATTGCACCAGCAAGGTGCTCACGTCCACGCCGCCGAAATGCGTCTTCGCTCCCATGACGACGTGATCGGGATTGGCCGGGTTTACGGCGAGCCACGGATAGATCTCGGTGTAGTAACCGAGTCCGGTATTGCCTCCGCGCGTCCAGGCGCCGCCGTCGAGCGTTCGCGTAAGCAGCGCGGTCTTGTACAACGCGTACACGCGCCCCGGCGATCCGGGCGCCACCTTGATTGCCAACGCGCTCGCAGGAGCACCTTCCGTAAGCGTTTCCCAGCTCTGCCCCACGAACCCGCTACCCAAATCGCGACACCGGTATGCGCCATTTGTCGTTACCGCAAACACGATGTTGGGATTCGCCGGGTCTACGAGCACGTCTTGCGGTGTGCCGCCATCCGATGGCACCGGCATGCGCTCCCACGTTGTGCCTTCCGTGGTCGACACATAGAAGCCGTCGTCGCACGCCACGTACACAATGCGCGACTTCGCGCCCGCTTCCACGGCGCGCACGGGTTTGAGCAGCGCATGATCGATGGGTTGCCAGCCGCGTTCGGTCGATGCCGCATCGGTGGAGATATACAATCCGCCCTTTTCGTCGACGGCGAACAGCACGTTGGGGTCTTCAAACGACACCGCAACATCCACAACCGTCCGGCTTATCCAACCATCGGGCTTGAGCAGATTCTCTTTCCAGATGTATTCGTTGTCCCATGCCGCGAGATACGCCGGATACGGCGGCTTGAGATCCTTACGCAGGCTGTTCATGCGCGGACGTACCGTCATGTCGGTGGGAAACGTCTGCAACGAATACAGGGCTTCCTTCAGCGACTTGTCTTTGTCGGGCGCGTCCGGCGCAACGGCGTAATAGAGGTATGTAAACAGGCTTTGTGCATCGTTTTTATGGTTGGCCCACAACCCATCCGCGACAACGCGATACCCTGCACGCAATTCAGGATCGTCTTCGAGGCGGAACAGATTCTCCAGGTGACAGAACACGTGCTCCGCGTCGTCGTAGTCGCGCTCCGTCTCGAAATGCTTGAGCCCACGCACGCCATAATCGGCCACGAGCTTGTCGTAGACCGCCTTGAACTTCTCCTTTCCGGTCGCGTGATAGGCCACCTTCGCGCCCCCGATCGCCATCATGATGCGCGTGTTCAGGGTTTTCCCGTCGGTAAAGCCGAGAATAGGTTCCGGCCGCACATGCCCGAGGTTGTATATGACGAGATCGTTGTCGACCCAGTAGCTCACCAAGGCATCGATCGCGTCGCGGCACCGGTCCTTCTGTGCGCCTTCCGCGGCGAGATCGTAGTATTGACCAAGACCATGGATGGCGTCGCTGTAGTTGTGATGACTCGGATCGGCCCGCCACCGCAGCGGCTGCCCGTCCACCTCGCCCTGATGCCACTCGTCACTGCGCTTCGAGCCAAGCCGCTCCTCGTAGACAGGGCCGTGACCCAGAAAATAACCGCGCGCCTGAAGCCCGCGCACTCCCGTCACGCGCTGACAGCGGTACACCCCTTCAAACACTTCGTCCACGCGCTTCTTGGCCGCCGCGAGTTCCTCCGCGGGTGCGCCCGATTTCTTGAGGAAGGCATACTTGTATGACAAGCCCGCAAGATGATTCGACGTCCAACACACCGCGTGCGCCACATCCGAAAACGGCGTGGCCGTGGAGATGTCTTGTGGCCCGCCGTCCCGAGGCACTTCCACGAGCGACGGATATAGCCCAAGAATGTTGTGGCGTTTGACGATGTTGTCTTCGAGGATTCGGTCTTTTTCGTTGAGGGGCAACCGCCAGTTTTCGTCTTCCGCGGCGGCGGAAACGGCTGCAAGAACGACGCTCAACACGATCAACTCACGCATGGCTGCACGGTCCTCCCTCGGGTATGCGTTACGACCTCCCCAGACCGCGCAGAC
>JAIBAQ010000198.1 GCA_019695095.1 Candidatus Hydrogenedentota bacterium | reverse complement strand
CGGTCGCTTCGCTTGCGTCAGTCCCCAATTTCAGTTAGCGGTCGGAATGCCCAAGGTCCTTGCCGGGCACGGCAAGATCGCGCACGCGCTGCTTAAGTTCTTTTGCGTCGGGGAAACGGCCTTCGTCCTTACGCGACCACGCGACCTGGCCGTCCGCGCGCACCTCGAACACACCGCCGGTTCCCGGAATCAACGTTACGCCGCCGAGTTCCTTCTCGAAGGTGCTGAGCAATTCTTGTGCGAGCCATGCGGCGCGCAATAGCCATCGGCATTGGGTGCAGTATTCTATTTCGACGCGCGGTTTCATGGGGTCTCCTTGAGAGGGCCAATGCCGCGGCCCGCCACAGGATACGAGTCCTGGTCAGCGCCACCACTTGATTTGCAGCGGATCGCGGGCCGTGGGGGCAATGTCGAGCGCAAACCGGAACTCGCCGGGAATCTTCGAGATCTTCACCAACACGATGTTGCGGCCCTGGCGCACCTGCACGGGGACCTCGTATTCGTTGAGGGTCTTGTGGGGCAAGTGTTCCAGGCTCTCGTGGACGAGCGTACCGTTCAACCACACCTTGGCCGCGTCCTGCAATTGCAACTGCATCGCGGCCAAGCCGCGGGCCGACGCATTGAACTCGGCGTACGCGTACCCGGTGCCGTGATCGAAGCGGGGATAATACTGATAGATCGGAGAGAACGCATCCTGCAGGTTCACGAGGTGCTTGTCCTCGGCGCGCGAATACCACCGCTTCCAGCGGATGGGTTTGTACCAACCTTGGTAGGTGGCGTTGAAATCAATCGCATGTTCAGGCTGATACGCGGCCACGTGGCCTTGATCGCCCCAATTGGGGAACATGCCAAGGACCATCCACAACCGGATTCGGTCGGCGCGTTCGCGTTTGAGCCAGTCCAGCGCGGGAGTTGTCAGCGCGGGCGGCTCTTCGGTCGGCACGGACCGGCGTGAGAAATGCTGAAGCATGTTCACGAAGATGCGATCGGCGACGGGGTCCTTCCCCAGGTTCTCGAGGACACGCAGATGCGTAAACACGATGCGACCGCTGCCATAGCGCCTCACGAGAATGTCGCTGCCCCACCACTTCGTCTCGCCGATCATGTAGTGACCGGCGGCGATAGGCGCCGTGTCGAAGGAGCCGCAGATGTCGTCGTCGCCGGATTCCACGAAGGTCTTCGCGGGAACGACATTGCGATAGGGTTGGCGCATGAGGCATCGCGCGGGCAAGCCTTCAAAAATCGGGTGCAGCTTGACGTAGTGGTAGATGCCCAGGAACGCGCCGACGGCGTCTTTGCTCGTGGCCATCAAGGCTGGATCCACATGTTCCGCGAGATCGTTCCAATCGTCCGGCGGCGAGAACACGATGGCAACGGCGCCTTCGCGGACCTCGGCCAGAATGCTCATGAGTTCCGCTTCCGGGTAGGCGCGGATCGTGTTCGCAAGCGGCGGAATTACGTGAATGGGCGAACGAGGATTGCCCGTCTTCGCGAACGCGGCGCACGCTTCGCGCCATTCGCGATGGGGATCGAGCACATGGATCGGGACCTCGCTCGCCGTTACGGCATCGACCACATGCAAGTCGATATCGTTCTGGCAAATGATGCGCGCACCCTGCACGATGCGCACCACGAACCGGTGCGTGCCCGTGGAACCGGAGGCGGCAATCGATCCCGACCAGACTTCCTTGTGGCCTCGGCCAACCGTGATCGCGCGGCGTTTTTTCCACAACACCTGGTTGGTGGGTCCCACGACCTGGAGCGATAGATCGCCGCGGCATTCGACGCGCTCGTCGTTGACGAGCGTCACCGTGACCTGAACTGATTCGCGAGGAACAAGATTCGTTTTCTCAATCTGAATCACGGGGAGCAGCGGCGCTTGGATGGCCTTGAGTGTCTTATGAACGGGCTTGGGTCTGCGCCAGCGATCGAGAACGCCCGCGCAGAACTCGTGGCCCGCGTCGCAGAGCTGCGTGTAACAGTATCCCGCGGCCTTCGGGTTGGCTCGAATGGACTCGATCTGGTGGCGCACGGCGTCACACTGAACTTCGCGCGCGGCGGCGGTAAACCCGGAGAAACTACCGAATACGCGATCCAGATCGCGTTCAGCGAAACCCTGCTGGGCAGCATCAAGCATGCCTTGAAGGAATCGAGCGTCTTTTAGTGTCTCGCGCTGATCGCCGTACTGGGCAATAACGTCCTTGAGATCTTCCATGCCGCCGAATCCAAATTCGGAGAGGAAATAGAGCGCGTCGGGATCGCCGCTGTTGAGGTAATGGCGCTTAATTTCCTCGTCCACCGGCGCGCGTTGATAGATGTGCAGGTCGTCGTAGACCTGAAACTCGTCGTGATAGGGCCGAATGAAGCGAGCGGGTTCGCGCGTCGCGTTCACTCCGCCGGAATCGTCGATAACAATGCGGCTGGGATCGAGCGAACGGGCCAGCTTGCACAAGTCGTCCTTGATGATTTGCGCGCCGCCGTTCACGACATAGCTCGCGTTGCCCGATTCGTTCAGGATGCCCCAGATGACAATCGACGGGTGATTGCGGTCGCGCAGGATCATCTCGCGGACTTCGCGTTCGCAACGTTCCTTCATCCATTCGGATTTCTCTATCCAACCGATGGGGGGCTCGGCGTAAACGAGCAGGCCGAGTTCATCGCAAAGGTCGAGCGTGATACGCGGCGCGGTCTTGATGTGCAACCGCACCATGTTGAACCCCGCTTCCTTGGCGAGTTGCAGCTCTTTGCGCGCAAGATCCACCGATTCGGGACCCGCAAGCGACCGCGCATAGTCGGGCTGGTGCAATACCGCTTTCAAGGGGTAGGAGCGGTTATTCAAACAGAAGCGGTTTTCGCGAACGGTGAATTCGCGCATACCGAATCGCACACTCTGTGCGTCGACGATCGTGTCGCCTTCGAGCACCTCGCAGAGCAACGAGTATAGCTTCGGAGTCTCCGGAGCCCACAGCTCGTGCTCGGGAAAATCGAGCATGAACTTGCCCGCGGGTCCGGCTGCGGTATGGGTCGTGTCTACGATGGAGATGCGCACGTCCGCGGGCTGCGACGTGGTCACCGTGGCGGTAATCCGCTTGCGACGGATATCGGGCTGCACAAAGACGTCGGTAATGTGGGTGCGATGCCGCGCAACCAGCGTCACATCGCCCCAAATGCCGGCGAAACTCCAGTATCCGTTTTCTTTGGCGCATGGAATCTGGCGGCGCTTGAAATCGCCGTAACCGTCTTTGTCGTGAGGATCAACCACGCGCACGCACAGAGTATTCGCACCGCGAACAATCGCTTCGGAGACATCAAATGCGAACGGCGTGTATCCGCCTTCGTGCGCGCCGAGGCAGCGGCCATTGAGCCAGACTTCCGCGTAGTAGTCGACCGCTTCGAACTGAAGCGCGACATGGAGACCGCTCCAGTCCTCCTGGACGTCGAAGGTCCGGAAATACCAGCCGACACCATCGTAATCGGGCACCCACAGATCCCAGACCGCAGGCACGGATACCTCGATACTGCCGGTAGTTGGGTGCGTATTGAACCATTGCGCGGTCTTTCCCTTGTCCTCGGGATCGAGCACAAGGGTCCACGCGCCGTTAAGTGAAAGCGTCTGTTTCTGTATGTTCATGGCGCCGCCGAAAAGGGTGTATCCCGGCGATGGTACAAGGTGAATGGAGAGGTTTCAAGCACCTTGTTGTGAAGTGGAAATGGATTGCCCAACCAACGCGCTGTGTGCGACCGCCAATTGACAGAAAAGGCGGGGGCAGGGGCGCATGGAGGAGTGCGAGCGCCCCTGCCGTTGGGAAGGAGAGGTTGGAGGATTAAGACGCGGACTTGGTCTTGCGGACGATGCGCTCGATCCAGAGATCGAGGTATTCGCCGCCGAGTTCGCGGGCTACGTCAATGCCTTGCGTTCTGCCGAATTCGATGGCGGCATCGCGGGCCAGTTCGCGGGCGCGTCTGCGCTCGGCGACGGTGAGCTTGCCGTCCTCGCTGGCCTCTTTCAGGGCGCTGACGTAGCAGTCATAAGTCTTCTCGACGCCGGCTTCGAGGGCCTCAAGCGCCTTGCGGACGCGTTCGTTCTTGCTGTTGCGGAACCACTCCTGCCCTTTGAAGAAGGTCCATGCGGTGGTAAACAAGGATGCGGCGAGGGTCAGGCCGGTTTCGGAAGTCAGAATCTCGGATGCGCTCATGATGAGTCTCCTTTTCGGTTGGTTACAGGTAGGTGCGGACATCGACGATGTAGCCGTTGATGCCGTCGTTGACGTTCTTGATTGAGGTCATGCCGGGGCGCAGAAACAGCCGTGCAAGCGCCAGACTGCCGGCGGGCGTGTTTGGCGCGACAGGCGAAGACGCTTCCGTGCCGGTGACCACGCTTGCGTCCCAGTTTTCGAGGCGCGCGACCACGAGATCGATGCGCGGAAGCAGTGCCGGGGGAGTGATAGCCGGCAGGTTGTAGGGCGCGTCCAGTCGAAACGGGTAGCGCGCGATAAACGCGTAGCCCGGCGAGACCTGGGCCGTCAGACTCGGTGAGGGAGTCTCCACTACAGCGAGATCGCCGGTCGTGGCCTTGCGGATGACGCCGTCGCCACCACCCCAAGCGAGACTGAGTAGGTTGTGGACGAGTTCGAGGGCCAGTTCGATGCGGTCGTCCCATGTGTTGAGTTTCGCGGAGGGGACCGGGCGTTCTTCGAAGGACCAGGAAGTCTTGGTGTAGCCCTTGCCTTTGATGGCCATGAAGGATTCCTTTCGTTGGTTGAGGGAAGAGAGACGACTTTGCGGCGGAGACCTGTTCACGCGGAATTGGGGACAGACCCGTCCACGCTCTCTACGTTCGCTTCGCTTAGGTCAGTCCCCAAGTTCCGCTGGTTTTTCAGTCGAGGTGGTAGCCCATGTCGAGGCCAACGGCCAGATCATCGAGACGGAACTGAAACAGGGCGCGCTTGCTGGGTTGGCTGCGGATGATGAAGGCGAGCGGATCGGCCACGCTTCGCAGCGGCGATGTGAGAGCCACGCGCGTCGTGACGGTTTCGCCGCAGAACCGGTGTGTGACTTCGCGGACACGCCCCACAATGCGGCCGTCAAACCGGTTTCCCCACTCATGCACGGCTTTGCGCTCGACACGGCGGACCGGCGCGCCGCGGATTTCGACAAGCTCGCCGACGCGGACTTCGGGGTTGCCGTGGTAGAAGACGATGGTTCCGTCCGGATTGGGGTAAGAGACATCATCGAGCAAGCCACTGGCCAGCTTATCCGCGTCGTCCTCGCGCGAGATTCCGAAGTACTCAAGGTACGTTGATTGTTCGCCGTACTCATTGATGCTGTCTTCGCGCGGATACGACTTGACGAGGGCCGAAACCACCGGGTTGGTCTCGATGGTGATCGCGTTGGCAAGCGCGGAGGCGTCCGAGCCGAGCGTGACGCCAAACTCGACGGGATTGTAGAACCAGACGCGGTCCGGGTACGTTTGTCTTCGGAAATGGATCGTGAGATCGGTGTCGACGAACCAGGTGCAGCCGCCCGCGGCATAGGCAAGCGCCGCGATGGACTCCAACACAGGGCCGCCGGCGTCGAATCCGGTAATCGTCTCCGCTATGGGCTCGATGGAGTCGGAGTGTTGGCCCGCGTACGAGTAGAAGTCTTTCAGTTCCATTTCGGGAACGTGATACCGGCCTTCTTCGTAGAGGTAAACGTCGGCTGCCCCCGTTTCGATCATGGCGGCGTTGAAGCAGCGCTGGCCGCCATAAACCAGGCCGACATAGCGGCCGTAGGCATCGACTCGATCGTCAAACTCGCCGAAACGGTTCTTGTGCGGATTGAGTTCAATCAGCTCAATACCGTGCTCGTCGATGAGGCCCTGAAGCGTCAGCTTGGCGAATTCGGCGCGCTGTTTGTAGAAACTCGCGTTGTATTGCGACGAGGTCCATGCCGCGACTTCCGGGTGCCGCTTGATGGCGTGCGCGTTCCTGGAAGTCTCTTCGGCATCGATCATCATGAGTCGCAGATCGGGCCAGGGGACTCCGTCCACGACAAGGCCGGCGATGGTGTCGCCGTCGATGGCGTAGGCTCCCGATGCGTCGATGCGTGAGAAATCGACCCATTGCCCCGATGCAATCCCGCCGAATTCCAGTTCATTCTCAGTGCTCTTCCGCGCGCACAGTTTCTGCCACTCACGTTCGGCGCCTTCGGGAAATGCGCTATGGGCAACGGTGTAGTGGAGCGAGCCGGGAACCGTGTTGATAAGGTCCTTCACCATCGCGGCGACGGTGCAATTGGCGTAGGCGCGTTTCGCTTGCTGTATGAATCGATCATCAGGCTGTTGCGCCGTGAACTCGATAACTTCCGGAAAGCGCACATAACGGTCGAGGATGAGCTTGCTTGTCTCGCTCCAATGCGGCGCGACTGCAACGATGGGCGCTTCGCAGAAGAGTGCGCCATCGACAAAGACACGAATGCGGTCCCCGTGGCTCACTTCGCGAATTTCGTCGGGAAGCATGCCAGAGACGCGATCGGGTCTGTCGGGGCTTGTGCGCACGGCCTCAACTAGCGGGGCATCGGTGAACGATGCGACGAGCCGTCCATAGGTGTCATGAATGTCTATTCGGTAGTTCACGGGATGATTCCTGTGCGTTTACTTATGTTGAGGGCAAGGTTGACGAATTCGGGGACAGTCCCGTCTCGCTTCGCTCGCTTGGGACGTCTCTGACTCCGGCGAACGTCAGGTGGGTTCAGAATTCGGGGACAGTCCCGTCTCGCTTCGCTCGCTTGGGACAGTCTCTGACTCCGGCGAACGTCAGGTGGGTTCAGAATTCCGAATTTTTACCACCAGCGGGACCGGAACTCGACGCTTCCGAAAGCGGCGTGCGCACTGGTGACATCGTCGGAAAACGTCAGTGTGGCGCCCTCAGGTTCAAGCCGCGGGAACTCGCCGGCGGTATACGGCGAAACGTCGTTTTCGTCGAGCGTAACCCGCCCGTTGGCGCCATCGAAGATCAGTACGGAACCGTCGCGGACAGTACCCGCATACTCGATCGTGCGAGTACCGTCGGATACAGCGGGGTTGATCAGGTTTCCCAGCGGTGCGAGCCGGATGGACGGCATTGCGAATACATTTCCGGCGGAGGCGAGATGGAGCACGTCGCCGGAATCTGTAACGTTCCACGGGTACACACTTAGCTCGACGGCCTCTTCGAAAGGCGACTTGGCTTTAAGCATCAGTGTGAACGAGCCGACACGCGCGCTCGATTCGACCTGGCGCGTGAAGCTTTCGCGGCGGACCCACAAACGCCGCCCAGGACGAAGAGACAGGGCGGCGGAGTAGTCTTCCGCGCTTGCTGCGTCGAGCAGCGCGTCCAGGCGCGCCTCAATGGCATCGACGGTGGAGGCTCCGACAATGACTCCGGAGATCTCAATTGTGCGCTCGCGCCGGCCGCCGACTTCGTTGTGGCGTTCCTGGACCGACGTGTGGGCAGGGTCGAACGTGAACGAACCAAGCGTCGCAACCATGATCAATCCTCCCCGAGAATCGGAATCGTGACCGTGGGTTCAATGCACGAACGAAACGGGCGCGGCCGCGTGTAGGGTTCCAAGAGGTACCACGCATGCTTTTCGGCAAGGGCCGCGGCCGAGGTCAGCGCGCGGAACCGGTCGCCGTCTTCAATGTGATTGGGGCCGAGGGTAATGCGCTTCTGCGTGAAAGCGTCGTGCGAGGCGAGCGCTTCGAAAAGGCGCGCGCCCGCGAGCAGGGTCTCGGCCATAACAACCGCGTTCTCGGGCGATTGCATATCGATGTCTTCGGCGAGCACGCGGAGAATCTCTTCGTGGGCCGTGTCGATGCACGAATCAACGAGCTCAGAAGGGACATTCACCGTATCGGCGATCTGAAACTTGAGGCGCACGGATGCCTCGGTAGTAAACGCGGGCATGGGAATTCTCCTGTAGGTTTGGAGGCGCGGGGACGCCTTGCGGCGCCCCCGCTGCGTATGTGCCGGCGGGAATCCGGCGTTACTACCAGTCGCTGCGGACAACCACACGCGCCTTCTCGTACAGAACGGCGAAGTCCGTCACGACGGTCAGATAGGTGCGGTCCCATTGCTGGTTGATGAGTTTGTCGCTTTCGACGAGCAAGTCCTGCTCGGTCAGTTTTTCGACGGCATAGCCTGAGTCGACGATCGTCAGCTTTTTGGCGGGCTGATCGACCAGCGGAACCAGCCTCACGCCAAGCGGAGTAGGCAGGTCACCGGACTTCGCGAAGTCGAAGAGCGCGGAATCCTTGAATTCCTCCATACCGAGAATGGTCTGCGCGAGTTCGGAATTCGCGAGCATGTGCGTCGGCGTGAAGTAGTGGTCGAGCGTCAAGGTCATGAAGCCCTTGACAATGTCCTCGTAGGACCACGCGCCGGAGACACCAGTATTGACCGTGGGCGCCGCCGTCGCGCTACCGGAGTTGTCGCCGCTGACGAGCACCTGGGCGAGGCGCGCATCGAGGTTGCGGCCCAGGCGCTCGCCGATGCGGCGCAGGTGTACGCGAAGCATGTCCACGGACATGCGGCGGATCACCTCGTAGGACGCGATCACACCGCGGCCTTTCTTGTCGAGGCGCACGATGCGGTCTCCGTAGGTAATCTCCGATTCGGGAATCGCCGCGCCTTCGGCGACGGTGCGCATCTCTTCCTCGACGGAAGACTCGGCGACGTAGGGGACGTCGTAGGCGGTTCCGGAGACGTGCTCATCGTGCACGATCAGCTCGGGATACACGGGCTTGTGCTTGAGTCCCGCGATAACGGCTTCGCGCACGATGTCGGGGAAGAGCCACTTGGCGTTCGGATCGCTCTGGAAGAAGCGGTCGACGGTGATGCGGCCCACGTCGATCCCGAATTCCTGCGCGCAGTAGTCGGCGACGTTGACTCCGAGCGCGCGGAAGAACTGGGTGTGCGTGAGTCCGAGCGTACCGAGTTGGTCGTAGAGGTCACGGCCGCGGACTTGCCGCAGCCGGTCGGGTTCTTGGCTGAGGAACGCGATGCGTTCGCGTACCGTGTCGTCTCGATAAGGCATGGTTGACTCCCGATTAAAGCAGCACGTGGACCAGCGAGGCCCCCGTGTCGACTTTGAGGTTGATGCCGGTTCCGTTGCCGGAAGACGGCGCTTTTACTTTGCCGTCGACGTCGGAGGCCGCGATGCCCGCGACGCCGTTGATGGTGGGTGCCGCGCCCGTGTACGCGAAGAGACAGACGCCGCGCACTTTGATGGGGACAGCTTGGCCGTTCACGCTTGCCGCGGCGAGCGCTTGGCCGAAGACGGGGTCATCGGCAGCCGTCGCGTTGTCGACCGTGTACGGGCCGGCGAGTTTGACCGCATCGCCGGGGGCGATCGTGATCGGTCCAGAGGACAAGGTCTTGCAGGTGAGGACCAGTTCGGTGACCGGACCTCCCAGGTCTCCATAAGCCATGATGGTTCTCCTTTTGGTTGTGGGTGTCAGCCCCGGAGGATCGCGAGCGCGTCGCCACGGCGGTGTGAGGGTTCATCGTCGCGCAGACGCTCCGGCTTCGACACCGGGGTTGGCGGGTACTTGTTGTCGAACCGCACCTCAAAGGCGCGGAGGTGCGTGTGAATGTCTTCGAGCGACAACGCGGCGAGCGATTTGCGCCACGTGTCCACGTCGAATGCGTCGCCGTCGAGTTCGCGGCCCAGACCGCAGAGCCGTTCGATTGCGCGTCGGCGCGCGGATGCCCCGTCGGTAATCAATTTGGCGACATCCGATTCGGCGGCCTTTGCGAGTGCGAGAGCGCTGCGTACTTCGTTGATTGTGTTGGGCGATAGGCCCGGTTGCCGTGTGGCGCGCACGATGCGTGCTCCGGCAGCGCCACACAGAAGTACGGCGCGTTCGTCGGTGTCTCGTTCGATCCAGCAAAACGTGCCGGCGTCTTGCCGTAGCGCGTCTCCGTCGCGGTCAAGCCATTCGAGAGAGTGCGGGGCCTTCTCGGTGGCCGAGAGTTCCCCTTCGAGCGTTGCGCTGTCGATACGCCAGCCGAGCAGGTAGCCGTCCTGCTCCAATCGCAGATCGAGATGCGGGCCTTCGGCGTCGGTGTGCTTGTGGAGTACAAACCGGCCGTCGGTATGGGCAGGTGATTCGGACGCGGCGGATGCGTCGTCGCAGTGAATGGTCCAGTACATGAGTGACGTTCTCCTGATGTTGAGCGAGGTGTGAATCAGTGCTGAAGAAGCTGCTGGGCTAGCGTGACGACCACGCCGACGAGGTTGGCGACAAGGAGCATGATGCCTCGCACCAATGTCGTTTCGAGGCTCTTGACACGGTCTTTCAATTCGCGTACGTCTTCGGTGAGATTGCGCGTTTCGACTTCGTAGACCTGGGCAAACGCGCAGGTGTCCTGGGTGCAGTTCATGGGAAGTCTCCTGGA
>JAIBAQ010000197.1 GCA_019695095.1 Candidatus Hydrogenedentota bacterium | reverse complement strand
CGCGTCCGCGCGGTGGGCGAGTTGCTGGCGAACCAGGTTCGTATCGGCTTGGTCCGTATGGAGCGTACCGTTCGCGAGCGGATGAACTTCCAGGAAGAAGATCAGCTAACGCCGCAGAATCTGGTCAATCCGAAGCCGGTGAGCGCCGTCATCAAGGACTTCTTTGGGCGCAGCCAGTTGAGCCATTTCATGGACCAGATCAACCCGCTGGCCGAATTGACCCACAAGCGCCGGTTGAGCGCCTTGGGTCCTGGCGGTTTGAGCCGCGATCGGGCCGGGTTCGAAGTGCGCGACGTGCACGCGACCCACTACGGCCGTATCTGCCCCATCGAAACGCCTGAAGGTCCGAACATCGGGTTAATGGCGTCGCTGTCGACTTATGCACGAATCAACGAGTACGGGTTCCTTGAGACGCCATACCTGAAGGCTGAAGGCGGCCGAGTCAGCGATTCGATTGAAATGTTGTCGGCCTACGACGAAGACAACTACATCATCGCGCAGGCGAATGCCGAACTCGATAAACGCCGCCGGTTCGCGAGCGAAACCGTGTTGGCGCGCCACCGGGGCGACTTCCCCGCTGTTGAACCGGCCGCGGTCGATTACATGGACGTTTCGCCGAAGCAGCTCGTTAGTGTGGCTGCCGCGTTGATTCCGTTCCTGGAGCACGACGATGCCAACCGCGCGTTGATGGGCTCGAACATGCAGCGCCAGGCCGTACCGCTGCTGTCCACCGAATCGCCGGTGGTCGGTACGGGGCTTGAAGCGGTGACGGCGAAGAATGCGGGCACCGTGGTGAAAGCGGAGCGCGACGGCATCGTGGAGTATGTGGACAGCGAAGTGATTCGCGTGCGCCACGTCAAGAAGGGCCGCGAGCAGGATGAGAATCCGTTCCGCGCGGAAGAAGACGAATACAAGCTGAAGAAGTTCATCCGCAGCAACCAGAACACCTGCATCAACCAGAAGCCCATCGTGAACAAGGGCGACAAGGTGAAGGCGGGCGACATTATCGCCGACGGTCCCGCGACGGCGGGCGGCGAGTTGGCGCTGGGCCGCAACGTTCTCGTGGCCTTCGTGCCGTGGGAAGGGTACAACTTCGAAGACGCTATTTTGCTGAGCGAAGACTTGGTGAAGGGCGACGTGTTCACGTCGATTCACATTCAAGTGTTCGACCTGGAAGCGCGCGACACGAAGCTTGGGCCGGAAGAAATCACGCGCGACATTCCGAACGTCGGTGAAGACGCGCTGAAGAACCTTGACGAGTCCGGTATTGTGCGCGTCGGGGCGAAGGTGAAGCACGGAGACATTCTGGTCGGTAAAGTGACGCCCAAGGGCGAAACGGAACTTGCGCCGGAAGAGAAACTGCTGCGCGCCATCTTCGGTGAAAAGGCCGAAGACGTTCGCGACGCTTCGCTGACGGTGCCGCCCGGTGTCGAAGGCGTGGTGGTCGACGTGAAAGTGTCGAGCCGCCGCGACAAAGGCACGGATGGCGGTTCCAAGAGCGCACTGACCGCGCAGGTCAACAAGATCAAGCGTGAGTATCAAGACAAGATCGACGCGATTCGCGAGACCTTCGTGAACCTCGTGAAAGACGATCTCATCGGTATGAAGATTCTCGAAGACGTTGTCGATCACAAGACCGACGAACTCGTACTCGAGAAGAACAAGCGCGTCAAGGTATCGCACCTTGAGAAGGCCGATTACGGCGTGTTGGCGCGGATGCGCGTGGAAGACAAGCGCATTCAGCAGAAGCTGACGCGCCTTGTGAACATGGCCGCGATGGAAGAAGCCAAGCTGGTTGCGTTCCGCGACAGCGAACTCGACATGCTCCGCAAGGGCGACGAGTTGCCGCCGGGCGTGATCAAGCAGGTGAAGGTATACGTTGCGACGAAGCGTCGCATGTCCGTAGGCGACAAGATGGCCGGACGCCATGGAAACAAGGGTGTCGTGGCGAAGATCATGCCGGTAGAAGACATGCCGTATCTGCCGGATGGTTCGCCGGTTCAGATTATTCTGAATCCGCTCGGCGTGCCCTCGCGAATGAACGTCGGTCAGATTCTGGAGACGCACCTCGGTTGGGCCGCGCAAGCGCTTGGCATGAAGGTCGCCACGCCGGTGTTCAACGGAGCGAAAGAAGAAGACATCCGCGCGTACCTGAAGAAGGCCGGCTTGCCGGAGAGCGGCAAGATCCGGTTGCGCGATGGGCGCACGGGCCGCGAATTCGATCAAGACGTGACCGTGGGCGCGATCTACATGATGAAGTTGAACCACTTGGTGGACGACAAGATCCACGCGCGCGCCATCGGGCCGTATTCGCTCGTGACGCAGCAGCCGCTGGGCGGCAAGGCCCAGTTCGGTGGACAGCGGTTCGGTGAAATGGAAGTGTGGGCGCTGCAGGCTTACGGGTCCGCGTACACGCTGCAAGAACTGCTGACCATCAAATCAGACGATATCCAAGGCCGCACGAAGGCGTACGAAGCCATCGTGAAAGGCGATAAGGACGTTGAACCCGGCAGGCCGGAATCGTTCAACGTTCTCGTTCGAGAGATGCAGAGTCTTTGCCTCGACATGACGAAGTTGTTGCGCGTCGAGAACACCGGCGAAGACGACGAAGAAGAAGAACCTTTGGAGGGTTAGAGCATTGGCCAAGTACGTTCAAACGACGGGTGATCGATTCGACGCCATTCAGATCCGCCTCGCCTCTCCAGAGGACATCCTCAAGTGGTCGCGAGGTGAAGTAAAGAAGCCCGAGACGATCAATTACCGCACGTTCAAGCCGGAAAAAGACGGCTTGTTCTGCGAGCGCATCTTCGGTCCGGTGAAGGACTGGGAATGCGCCTGCGGCAAATACAAGAAGGTCAAGCACCGGGGCATCGTGTGCGATCGTTGCGGTGTGGAAGTGACGGAATCGAAAGTGCGCCGCGAACGCATGGGCTGCATCAAGCTCGCGGTTCCGGTAACGCACATTTGGTTCTTCAAGACCACCCCGAGCTGCATCGGCAACCTGCTCGATCTCTCTATTCGCGTGCTTGAGCGCATCATCTACTTCGAGAACTACGTCGTCATCGATCCGGGTGACACGAGCCTCGACAAGATGCAGATCCTGACGGAAGACGAGTATCAGGATGCGCGCGAACAGTGGAGCGATCGTTTCACGGCCAAGATGGGCGCGGAAGCGATCAAGACACTCCTCGAAGAAATCGACATCGAGCAGTTGAGCGCCGATCTGCATACGCAAGTCAGTTCGACGACGAGCATGCAGGCGCGCGCGAAGGCCATCAAGCGGTTGAAGGTTGTCGAAGCCATTCGCAAATCAGGCAACTCGCCGGCGTGGATGGTGCTCGACGTGGTGCCGGTCATTCCGCCCGACCTTCGCCCGCTCGTTCCGCTGGAAGGCGGCCGCTACGCGACGAGCGATCTCAACGATCTGTATCGCCGCGTAATCAACCGCAACAACCGTCTCAAGCGCCTCATCGAGCTTCGCGCGCCGGAAGTCATTCTGCGCAACGAAAAGCGCATGCTGCAGGAAGCGGTCGATGCGTTGTTCGACAACGGGCGTCACGGACGCACGGTATTGGGCGCGGGCAATCGCCCCCTGAAATCGCTGAGCGACATGCTCAAGGGCAAGCAGGGCCGATTCCGCCAGAACCTGCTCGGTAAGCGCGTCGACTATTCGGGCCGCTCCGTAATCGTTGTCGGTCCGGAACTTCGGCTGCACCAGTGCGGTCTTCCCAAGAAGATGGCATTGGAGTTGTTCGAACCGTTCATCATTCGCGAGCTGAAGGAGCGCAACATCGCTTCCACGATCAAGGCCGCGAAACGCATCATCGCGCAGGGACGTGAAGAAGTCTGGGACATCCTTGAGAATTGCATCAAGGATCACCCGGTCATGCTGAACCGCGCGCCGACGCTGCACCGCCTGGGTATTCAGGCGTTCGAGCCGGTGCTGATCGAAGGCAAGGCCATCCGCATCCATCCGCTTGTATGCGCGGCGTTTAACGCCGACTTCGACGGTGACCAGATGGCCGTGCACGTACCGCTGATGCCGGCCGCGCAACTTGAAGCGCGCCTGCTGATGCTGTCGTCGACGAACATTTTCTCGCCGTCGAACGGACGCCCGATCGTCACGCCCAGCCAGGACATCGTGTTGGGTATCTCGTATATGACCCGCATGCGCAAGGGCGCGAAGGGCGAATGGAAGCCCGAGTGGACCGGCAAGAACGGCGAGCTGCTCCAACCGGGCCGTGTGTATCCGAGCACGGCGGCTGTGGTGCTTGCGTACGAAATGGGCCGCGTCGACCTGCATGCCCGCATCAAAGTGCACAACGACGGCGAAGTCGTCGATACCACCGTCGGCCGCGTGATACTCAAGGAAGGACTTCTTCCCGAGATTACGCTGAAAGACGTGAACCGCGAACAGGATAAGAACTCCATCGGCGACGTGATTGCCGATGCGTATCTGCGTCTTGGTCACAGCCGCACGGTCGACTTGCTTGACGCTCTCAAGAAGGTTGGGTTCAAGCACGCGACGCTTGCGGGGATCTCGATTGGCGTCTGCGACATGGTCGTGCCGAAAGAGAAGAAGGACCTTATCGACGCGGCGCGCAAAGAAGTTGGGCGCATCGACGACATGTACCAGAACGGTCTGATTACCGAAGGCGAGCGTTCGAACAAGGTGATCGACCAGTGGACGACGACGACCGAAGCGGTGTCGTCCGCCATGCTCAGGGCCATGGAAGAAAACGAGCAGGGCTTCACGGGTATCTACCTGATGCTGACATCGGGCGCTCGCGGTACGAAGCAGCAGATTCGTCAGTTGGCGGCCATGCGCGGCCTGATGGCGAAGCCCTCGGGCGATATTATCGAATCGCCGATTATCTCGAACTTCCGCGAAGGGCTGACGGTGCTCGAGTACTTCATCTCGTCGCACGGCGCGCGTAAAGGTTTGGCCGATACGGCGCTCAAGACCGCGGACGCGGGTTATCTCACGCGCCGTCTGGTCGACGTAGCGCAAGACGTGGTGATCGAAGAAGAAGACTGCGGAACGCTCAGCGGTATCTGGGTCGAAGCGCTCATGGACGGCACGGACATCGTGCAGCCGCTTGAAGAACGCATCGTTGGCCGGTACGCGCTCGACGACATCACCGTGCCGGGCGAGAGCGAACCGATTGTCCGCGCGAACGAAGAGATCACCGAAGAGAAAGCAAAGAAGGTCGTGGAGAAGGGCTTGCCCGGCGCTCGGATTCGTTCCGTGTTGACGTGCCAGTCGCGCCGCGGCGTGTGTCAGTTCTGCTATGGCCGCAACCTCGCGAGCGGAAAGCTCGTGGAGCTTGGCGAAGCCGTGGGTATCATCGCCGCGCAGTCCATCGGCGAACCCGGTACGCAGCTCACGATGCGCACGTTCCACATCGGTGGCGCGGCGAGCCGTCAGGTTGAAGCCAGCGAAATTAAAATCATCGACGTTGGCACCATCGAGTTCCGCAACGTGCGTACCGCGATCAACCGCGACGGTAAGCGCGTTGTCACGAACCGAGGCGGTGAAATCGCAATCGTCGACGTCGAAGGGCGCGAGATTCAGCGGTATGCGGTTCCTCCCGGTGGCGTCCTCTACGCCGACGATGGTCAGAAATCGCGCAAGGGTCAGGTGTTGTACACTTGGGATCCGTACAACGTGATGATCATCGCCGAAGCGACCGGTACGGTTCACTTGGAAGGCATGGTCGAAGGCGTGACGATGCGTCGCGACATCAACCCCGAAACGGGTGTGGAAGAGCGCGTTATCACCGAGCACAAGCAGGATCTTCACCCGCAGATTACGCTGCTGGGCAAGCAGGGCGAAGTCATCGCATACGCCACGGTGCCCGCGCAGACGCACGTACTTGTTAACAACGGCGACAAGGTTCAGGCCGGCGACCTTCTTGCGAAGACGCCGCGTCAGTTCAGCAAGACGAAAGACATCACGGGCGGTCTTCCGCGTGTGGCCGAGCTGTTCGAAGCGCGGCAGCCGAAAGACCCGGCCGTCATCAGCCACATCGACGGTATGGTCGAATTGGGCGGCACGACGAAGGGTAACCGCAAGGTCAAGATTGTCCCGCCGATCGGTAAGGAACGCGAATACGCGATTCCGCCCGGCAAACATCTGAACGTGCAAGCGGGCGACCGCGTATACGCCGGTCAGCGCCTCACGGACGGCCCTGTCATTCCGCAAGACATTTTGGAAGTGCAGGGCGAAGACGCGTTGCGCAAGTACCTGCTCGACGAAATTCAGCAGGTGTACCGCTTACAGGGTGTACGAACAAACGACAAGCATATTGAAGTAATCGTGCGGCAGATGCTTCGTAAAGTCCGCATCAAAGACGATCCGGGCGACACCGCGTTCCTGGCTCACGAGGAAGTCGACAAGATTCGCTTCCAGGAAGAGAACGAGCGCGTGCGTAACCGCGGAGGCCGTCCGGCCGAAGCAGAGCCCGTATTGCAGGGTATTACGAAGGCGGCGTTGAGCACGGAAAGTTTCATCGCAGCGGCGTCGTTCCAACAGACGACTCGTGTGCTGACCGAGGCGGCGTTGTCGGGCAAACGCGATTACCTGCGTGGTCTGAAAGAGAACGTGATCATTGGGCACCTGATTCCGGCAGGAACGGGCAGCAGGCATTACCAGAATACGCATGTGAATCTGGCAGAAGATCTTATGCAGGATATCGCGGAGCATTTCGAGGTGGGTCCTGCGTTGGAAGAAATGGAATAGGAGGCAGTTGCATACGGAAAAGCAGCGGGCGGCAAAGAAATGATCACGAAATGCTTGACTTCGCTGCGTTCCTGTGCTAAGCTAATCAGCCGTTGTCTTTTAGGGGAGAGTTGTGTCTTTTCTCTTGGCTAGAGTGTAAGGAGTAGAATTTTGCCAACCATAAACCAGTTGGTTCGGAACGCGCGGCAAAAGCGGACGAGCAAGACGAAATCGCCCGCATTGCTGCAATGCCCGCAGGCTTCCGGTACCTGTACGCGCGTGTTTACGATGACGCCCAAGAAGCCCAATTCGGCGCTTCGAAAAGTGGCTCGTGTTCGCTTGAAGAACGGGATCGAAGTAACGGCGTATATCCCCGGAATCGGACACAACCTCCAAGAGCACTCCCAGGTGATGATACGCGGGGGTCGTGTAAAAGACCTCCCCGGCGTGCGCTACCACCTGATCCGTGGCGTTCTCGACGCGACCGGCGATATCGGCGGCACGGCGAGTGTCAAGGAAGAGGGCGGCAAGCAGGTCCATGCTGGACGTTGGGTGAGCCGGTCCAAGTATGGCGTGAAGAAACCCAAGGCCGGCGTGGCGGCAAAGCCCGCAGGCAAGAAATAGAGGAGCGGTAAGCGATGCCACGACGTCGGGAAGTGCCGAAGCGCCAGCCGCTGCCGGATCCGAAATTTAAGAACATCATTCTGACCAAGTTCATCAATACGGTGATGGTAAGCGGAAAGAAGAGTATTGCGGAGTCCATCGTGTATGGCGCACTGGATATCGTCCACAAGCGCATGCCGAAGGAAGATTCCGTGAAGATTTTTGAAACGGCCATTGAGAACGCGAAGCCGTTGTTGCAGGTGAAGTCGCGGCGAGTTGGCGGCGCAACCTATCAGGTTCCCGTTGAGATTCCCGCGGCCACGCGCACCGCGTTGGCGTTCCGGTGGATTATTGAGTTTTCGCGTAAGCGCGGCGAAAAGACGATGGCCGAGCGGTTGGCGGGCGAGTTGCTCGACTGCTACAACCGTCAAGGCAACACGATCAAACGTCGCGAAGATACGCATCGTATGGCAGAGGCCAACAAAGCCTTCGCACATCTGCGGTTCTAGGGCCGAAGCGGAGGCCGGTAGGTCTCAGGTCTCGTTACCCAGCAGCCAAAGAGCGACTGGCCGCAACGTACTCGTGCAAGCCTCGAGGACGTTCGGCTGGCACTGAGAGTAGTAGCGGGTCTGCGCCACTCCCCTTTGGGAGGCGCGCGGGCCGACGTGTCTGAGAAAGGCCCTATCGTCATGTGGACGGTAGGGGAGAGCGACTCGGAGAAACATGAGCGTAACGACAGGATAGCGAGCCGGCGGCAGCACCGCTCGGCTAAAAAAGGCAGCGCATGCCACATTAGTCGAGGCGGCGCCGGAGATTTGAGTGTGAATTCCGTGGGACAACGTAGATACGAATTAGCCAACACGCGCAATATCGGCATCATGGCGCACATCGATGCCGGTAAAACGACCGTGACTGAGCGGATTCTTTATTATTCGGGCCGTTTGCACAAGGTCGGCGAAGTGCATGAAGGCACCGCCACGATGGACTATATGGATCAGGAGCGCGAGCGCGGAATCACGATTACGTCCGCCGCGACAGCCTGCGAATGGAAAAATCACCGGGTCAACATCATCGATACTCCCGGCCACGTGGATTTCACGGCGGAAGTAGAACGCAGCCTGCGTGTCCTTGACGGCGCGGTCGCGGTGTTCTGCGCCGTTGCCGGTGTGCAGCCCCAGTCAGAAACCGTTTGGCGCCAGGCCGACAAGTACGGCGTACCCCGCGTTGCTTTCATCAACAAGATGGACCGTGTGGGTGCGGATTATGCCCGCGCCGTACAGACCATGCGCGACCGGCTTGGAGCGCGCGCGATACCCATCCAACTGCCGATTGGGCAGGAAGATGCCTACTGCGGCAACATCGATTTGGTCGCTCAGAAGGCGATCTATTTCGAGGGCGACGGAACAGCCGCCACGAAACTCGTCGAGAAACCGATTCCGGCCGACATGCTGGAAGCGGTTCACGCAGCTCGCCATGATTTGATTGCCGTCGCGGCCGAATGCGACGAAATGTTGATGGAGAAATACATCCTCGAAGAAGAAATCGGCGAGGAGGAATTGTGCGCGGCGATTCGCAAGGGGACCATTCACGGCCATTTCTGCCCGGTCCTTTGCGGCACCGCCCTTCGTAACAAAGGCGTCCGCCTGCTCTTGGATGCCGTAGTTGCCTACCTCCCCTCCCCCATCGACGTCGCCGCTGTAGTCGGCAAGAACCCGCAGAACGATTCCCAGGAAATCGCCCGCAAGCCTAGCGACGATGAGCCGTTTGCCGGGTTGGCCTTCAAAATTCTGACCGATCCCCATGTGGGCCGGTTGACCTTCGTTCGCGTGTATTCCGGCATCGTGAAGTCTGGCGACATGGTGTTGAACGTGCGCACGGGCCGCAAAGAACGCCTCGGCCGGCTTCTTGAGATGCACGCCGACCAGCGCATCGATTTGTCGGAACTCCGGGCGGGCGATATCGGCGCCGTTATCGGTGCAAAGAACACGACGACCGGCGACACGCTGTGCGATCCTAAAGACCCCGTCGCGCTCATGGCCGTGACCTTCCCGGAACCGGTGGTTCACATTGCCATCGAGCCCAAGACGAAGGCTGACCAGGACAAGATGTCCGAAGCACTGCACAAGCTCGCTGAAGAAGATCCGACCTTCCGCGTGCGCAGCGACGAGGAAACAGGCCAAACAATCATCGCCGGAATGGGCGAGTTGCACCTTGAGATTATCGTTGACCGGCTACGCCGCGAGTTCAACGTACACGCGAATGTGGGCCGTCCGATGGTGGCCTATCGGGAGAGCATCACGAAACTCGCGGAAGCCCGCGGCAAATTCATCCGCCAGTCTGGTGGACGCGGCCAATACGGCGACGTGGTGCTGCGCATCGAGCCGGCTCCCGGCCAGCACTTTGTATTCGAGAACCTCAGCGTCGGCGGCGTGGTACCGAAGGAATACTTCAATTCCATCGAACGCGGCGCTCGCGAAGCCCTTGAAAGCGGCATCGTGGCGGGTTATCCGATGGTCGACGTGAAGGTGTCGTTGCTGGATGGTTCGTATCACGAGGTTGACTCCTCGGAAATGGCGTTCCAGACGGCGGCATCGATGGGTCTTAAAGCGGCCGTACCCAAGGCCAAGCCCGTGCTTCTGGAACCGGTCATGCGCGTCGAGGTGGTTTGCCCCGACGAGTACACCGGCGAAGTCATGGGCGACTTCAACGGGCGTCGTGGCCGTCTTGATGTGATGGAGCAGGTGGGAACGGCGCGCAAGATTCACGCGTTCGTACCGCTTGCCGAGATGTTCGGGTACGCCAACGACATTCGTTCGCGCACGCAGGGACGTGCATCGCACAGCATGGAATTCGCGCAATACGAAGCAGTTCCGTCGAATATAGCAAATGAGATCATGGAGCGTTCGGGCAGTACGTTTCGGTTTTAGGTAAGGAAGAAAGTGTGAGCGCCGCGGGCTGCCGAATACGGTCCGGGTCGCCCCGCAAGGAGAGACAGAGGCATGGCGAAGGCGAAGTTTGAGCGGACAAAGCCGCACATCAACATTGGCACGATTGGTCACGTCGACCACGGTAAGACGACGCTGACGAGTGCGATCACGAAGATCCTTGCCGAGCAGGGCAAGGCG
>JAIBAQ010000196.1 GCA_019695095.1 Candidatus Hydrogenedentota bacterium | reverse complement strand
TACCCTAGCCAATCCGGAAGGTTCTCCTCGCACCAGCGGCGATAGTCCTCCATCGTATCGAATGAACGATAGGGTTCATCATCCAATACGGGTTTGTAGGTGTGAATGAAGGAATACCGGAATCGCGTCTCAAGGGGCCGTTTCGACGCCGCCTCAAACTCGGCTAGCCAATCAGGAGGAATCTGCGCTTCATTCGCTCCAGACGAATCGGTGTTGATAGCGTTTGTCATAGTCGGTCCTATGCGTATTCTGCAATACTTGGTCGATTCCTGCAAGTTGCCTGCTTCGGAAGGTCAACTAGCGGAGGCAGATTGAGGAAATTATGCGGTGACTCGCCGGAGATGTGGTTCTTCTTCTGCGGGTCCCATACGAACTAAAAGCGGCCTCTCTGAGCATAGCCCAGTGAGGCCGCACTGCGATATCACGTATCTTCGCCGTGTCTTGGTCTATTTGTATCCGAACGCTTTCAGAGTTGCGTCAAAATCAGTGGGTAACGCAGCCAAGGGTTTATTCTCCGTTGGCGCGTTTGCTTTGATCAGGTTGCGCAACAGGCGTTCCGCGGCCGGGTTTGTGCCCAGGTTTTCAGCAATACGCATCGTGTTGAGTACAAAACGCCCTTCGCCAAGACGGTACACGCAGAGATTCAATCCGGAGGAGTAATCCTGCGACGCCTTGATGGCCCCCGCGACAGCCTCCGCCGGGGCATCTTGTCCTTGCCAGACGGAGTCCGAGAGCATCCCGACGTAGTAGCTGTAGTCGAGCATCCCACCGGTCTGCATGCCTTCGAAGAATGGGTGATACTTGGCCCAGTCGTCTTTGAGGTACAGCCAACTATACAGGCTCAAGAGTTGCCCTTTGTTCGCCAGCGGCAGATAAGAGACGGGCGATTTCTCGCTCGCGAACACTTCCGGCGACAAGAACACCACGTTCGATCCTTGTGCGATGCGCTTGGCGAGTTCGGTGAATGCTTCCGCTCCTCCGGGGGCGGGCGGCGTGCGCAATGCGAGGATTGTCTCACGGACATCTTTCCTGGCGGGGTCGAAAGCGCGGCACTTGATGTTCTGTGTGGGCAGCCATTTTTCTACGCGCTCATCCGATCCCCACAGCACAACTTCGCTTTCGATGGCCGGCATATCCGCTGGGTCGTCTATGAAAAACCGGACATCGCCGCCCGCGGCCGCTGCACCTTGCTGGAACGCAGCCAGGAAACGATACTCGCCGGTGGGTCCATCGATCGGCACTTCCTCGTCGAATACCGGCACAGCAAACACCTCCGGTTGCCCCGGCTCGGTCTTTGGAATCGTGACCGTGATGGAGCGGTCGAATACGCGTATCCCGCGCGGACCGACCACTTGCAGGCGGGCCGAGTAATCGCCTGGGGCTAAGGTGTCCTCATTCGCAACGACGGCTTCCAGGCGCACGTTGCCATTGCGATAGAGATGCTCCGGTCCTACGAACAAGCACCAGCGTACAGGCGCCCATCCGTCAAAGGCCGCGTCGGTTGCGCCCGGCTTGAGTTCGCGGAAGGTTGTGGCGGTCAGGCCTTCTCCGGTATTTCCTTGGTCGACGGTGCCGGTAACGCTCAGGCCCGCGCAGTTGGGATTGGAGCGGAACGCATTGAAGCCAAGCGTGCGTTGCGCCGCCATCTTCTTGATTGTCTGCGCGAAGTAGTCCTCCGGACTCGCAAACGTCTCGTCCAATCGCCACGCAGTCCAGTCGTTCATAAAACGATCCAGCAGCCCTTTGTAGAAGACCGCGTCGTCAAGGTTGGCCTTCCCAAGCTGCTCGAACCATCGGGTGGTGCGGACCAAGTCCACGGCACTGCCGATTCCATATTCACTGATGAAAACGGGCCTTAGTGCTGGCCTATTCTCAATATTGGCTAGACCACCATCGCCAAATCCCACGGGATTGCCCACGCCCCGGTAGTTGCGCAATGTCGCGACAATCTCTGGCGAATGCGGCACATGGGGGTAGATGTGTTGATCGTCGAGAATATCTTCCCATTCGTGTGAGCCTGGGTTGCTGATGCTGCCGAGACGAGACCCTTCGCCAATGGTTTTGGCTTCGTCGTACGCTATGAACGCGGACGAATCCGGCACGTCCGTTCGCGGAAGGTATCCATAGGTCCAGGGACTTCCCTTCGCAAGGTAGTCTTTGGCAACGTCAAAGCTGGGGCCATTGGCGTACGCAATGGTTGCTGCTAAAGCGGTGGTGTCCGCGCCGTAATCGCCGTTGCCGAAACTCAACGCGAAGTCAATCAGGTCCCCCTTCTTGATGTCGACCGAACCGGAGTACTTGGTCTCTTTTCCGGCGTCCCCAACATTTACAAACCCGTCAAACAAGGGTTTCCCATTGTGCAAGACGTGCACGTCCGTCGTGGCCTTCTCCGCGATACTGGAATACACAGCAGTAATGTCGCATTTGCCGTCTTGCGGCGCGGTCCATCGCGCCACGCTGTATTCACCCTTCGGTCCCGGATGCAAGGCAAACTGTCCCGGTTGCCAGGTGATCCCCAGCGCCGAGATCGGCGCGTCGGTTCCATTATGCGTTGCGCTCGGGTCGAACTGCCCTTGTATTCTGTGTATGTGTATGCCGACCGGTTCGCCCCCCGCCGTCACGTCCCAACGTCCGCTGCTCAGAAGGACGGCGCGGGTCTCATCCAATGCACGCAGCTTAGGCAGGAATTCGACTGCCTGCTGATGCACGGGACCCACGGGAGTCTCGTTCAGAAGTCCCCAAATCACTATGCAAGGGTGATTCCGGTCGCGCTTGATCATCCCGAGTACGGAACTGTCGTAACGCTGCGCAAAATGAGGTGAGTTCTCGGTGCACCATGCCGCATACGATTCCTCATAGACGAGCAGACCGATTTCGTCGCAATAGTCGAGTTGCAGCCTCATGGGCACACCCGCAATGAAACGGATAGAGTTGAATCCCATCATTTTGACGTTGATCAAATCGCGCCGCGCCCAATCCGGGTCGTAGGGAAGCTGTTGCCCGATGGGCCAGTGATTCCCAGTATGACTGCCCTTCAGAAAGAGCGCTTTCCCATTGAGCCGGAAATGACCGTTCTCGAACCGAAAATCACGGAAGCCGCACCGGGTCGATTGTTCGCACTCGCCACCCTTCGTGTTCAATCGAGCCGTGACTCGATATAGGTACGGATCTTTGACGTCCCAGAGGTGTGGCTGGGATACCTTGAGTGTGGAATTGACCACGCTGGTTCCCGGCCCTGCGGTCACGTTTATCGTAGCCGCTTCGAGTGTCGTTCCGTTGGCGGCGGGGGCTATCGATAAAGTCAGTGTGCCGGTCTGGGAGTCTTTGCCTGCATTGAAAAACGTGGTTTGGATATTCACCTCTCCCGTCTTCCAGTTGGCATGTACATAGAAGTCATCAATGCGGACTTGCGGAGTCATGACCAACTCTACCGAGTCGGTGATTCCGCCCAAGTTGTAGGAAGCTCCCGCAAAATACTTGTTCACCTTGTTTCGGTGAGGAGTCTGCGCCAGGATGATGTCGTCGATAGGTTCGTCTTTCGGATTCAGTACACGTACGGCAACGCGATTGTCGTTACCTGCGCGAACAATACCGGTGACGTCGAAGGAGAATGGTTCTTCGCCGCCCTCATGACTTCCCAAGTACGTGTCGTTCAGCCACACGTCGGCCTTGTAGTCCACGGCCCAGAATCGGAGAAGGTAGCGGCCATCGGCATATGCGTTCTGCGGCGCTTCGAAGCTGCGCCAGTACCATGCGACGCCGTGATAGCCGGGAAACGGATCTTGAATGATCCACGGAACGTTGGTGTCTAGCGCATCGGCGTTCGGAGTCTTAAACCAGCCCTGTTCCTTGCCGATGTTCTGTGGATCGGTGGCGATGCGCCATGTCCCGTCCAGGGATACGATGGAATTCTGTGCTTCGGCATGAGCGGCGGCTGCAAGGGCATGAAGGACGAGTGCCCCGAAAAATAGACCCGAACAAAGGCTGCGGACGGTGGACTTCAGCATGATCAGCTTCCTCGCGAAACGCCACCATCTCAGACGATCGCGGCGTTTCAACTGTAGCGCCGGTTCCTCACCGGCATACACTTGGCGAGCCCCCCAAAAGCGACTCAACTATCTCCAATCGTATGCTAGAAAGAAGCTGGCTGGTCTGCAACTTACGTGTCCGGACATCCTGGAGGCACTGGACCTCGGTGAACTACTCCTATCAATAGCGTCAGTTCGTTGCACTGTCTGATAGTACCGTCAATCGTACGCACGGAATCCGATGCGAAACGGGGACTTGCCGCTCGCCCGGTGTTCGCCGTAAGCTGTCCCGAAGAGTAGAGCGGTGGGGGAAACCGGGGACATTCATCATGCGGCATTTCAAGAGTCTCTGTGCACTTCTGATTCTCGCGTTTGTGTGCAGTTTAGCGGCATCAGGCGCAGACGAAATTCCTGTTCTTCTTCCCGACGGGACTCCCTTTGAGTCGTGGGAGAAGCCACAGGCGTTCAGCAAGACGTATCACGTCAACCAGAACCACCCGCGTGCATCCGACAGCAACAAAGGTACGGAGCGGCGTCCCTGGAAGACCATCGGCCGTGCGGCACAGATGCTTCAGCCTGGCGAGCGTGTCGTTGTGCATGGCGGCGTCTACAGAGAATGGGTGAAGCCCGAACGCGGCGGCACTTCGCCGGAGGCGATGATTTCGTATGAGGCTGCGCCAGGCGAGCAGGTCATTCTTACCGGTTCGGATAGTTGGAAACCGGAATGGCGGCCATCAAACGAGTACAAGCTAAAGGACATCACCATCTGGCAAGCGGAACTGACCGGCGCGCAGTTCGAGGGCGCGAATCCCTTCTGTCTGCAGAATTTCACGATTCAGAAGGACAGCGATACCTGGAAGGATTTTCCCAGTTTCGAACTCAGGCGCGGGCAACTCTTCGTCGACGGTGTGTACATGCCTCAGGTCAGCCTTTTTGACGAGTTGGGCAAGGCAGCCGGTTGTTTCTGGGTATCCGAAAACGGGATGTCCATCTTCTTGCGAATGCCCAACGATGCTTCGCCGCAAGGTCACACCTTCGAGGTCACGACGCGAGAACAAGTGTTTGCACCGACCACGCCTTACCTCAACTACATTCGGATAAGTGGATTTACGATGATGCGCGCGGGCAACGGCGTTCCGATACCGCCGCCGCAACGCGGCTTGCTCAGTGCCGCGCGCGGACACCATTGGATCATCGAGGACTGCGAAATTGCCTATGCGAATACGCTGGGTATGGACCTCGGCGGCCAATGGTGGAGCTACGGAACGGGCGAGGCGCAGGGATTCCATATTGTTCGCCGCAATTACGTCCATCACTGCGGCGTTTCTTCCATGTCGGCCTGGCACAACATGGCCAACCAGCACATGCTCATCGAAGATAACCTCATCACGGACAACTGCTGGATGCCGATCGGGTCCCACTACGAATCTGCCGGCGTCAAATTCCACAGCACCGAAGATTGCCTAATCCGGCGCAATATCATTCTGCGCACGGCCAATGGCCCGGCACTCTGGTTGGATGGCGAGGTCAGGAACACTCGGATCACGCAGAATCTCTTCGCCAACTCAGCGGATACCGTGGGACTTGGGGCAGTGTGCCTGGAGATCAATCACGGACCCAACCTGTTCGATAACAACATTATTGTCGGTTCGAATGTCCATGGATTCCACGAACACGACGTCGATCGGGCTGTCGTCATGCAGAATCTCATCGCAAATGGACAAGGCTTTGGCGTTCACTTGCGCCCCGGCGATCCCGCTCGGGTGAATCCGCCTCTTGAGAACAATCATCGCGTATTTGGAAACATAGTGGCCGGATTCCCTGAATGTGTATTCATTCCCAATGACACGACGCGGTCCGACTTCAATCTCTTTGGAGAGCAGGATTTTTCCAAGGCGTTTGCACGAGGGGATAAAGAGCCTCCGATGCCCTTGGAGGGGTGGCGCGCCCTCGGTCAGGACAAGAATTCCTCAATAATGCCGTTGGAGGTGCATTTTGACGAGCCCAAGATGACGCTGAGTATCCGGGGTAAGGCCGAGCAACTTCCCGAATTCGATACGTTTCCGGATCTGCTGCCCGAAGTCGCGAAGGCAAGAGACTTGTTGAAACAGGATTACTTCGGCACGAGCAGGCCAGATACTCGATTCGCGGTCGGGCCATTTGCTAACACGCAACTGGACGGCAGCCCGGTGTGTGTCGATGTTCGGAAGAACTCCCGATTCGCTGTGAACGCGAGTAAGTGATCCACGCGGCCCGCGAGTGAGAAGCCTTGAAAACAAAGAAGCCTCTCCGAGGTTAAACCCTTGGAGAGGCTTACGTTGTCATCTAAATGGTCGGGGTGAGAGGATTCGAACCTCCGACCTCTTCGTCCCGAACGAAGCGCGCTAAACCGGGCTGCGCTACACCCCGACAACCCAAATAGCTTAGCGCAAAGAGTCTTCATTGATCAAATTCATATCGTAGAGTGGCTTACGTTCAATTGGTCAAAGATCATGCACGTAGCGGTGACCGCGTGATCGCACGGGCTCTGTAACCGCTCACGATGTTTCGTGAGCGACTCAGGTAATCGTGGACTTGCCGTTCAACTATACGCGATTGCGGAGAAGCGCAGCGGAAGTCACGAGGGGCTCAAGGTTGCATTCCACGTGTTACCAAGCCAGCTTGCGGATTCTCACGTTGGGGCCCGACGCAAGAGCTCTGTTCGTAGTCCAACTACTATCCTCTGAGAAGAGTGAAATCATACGGTATTTAGCAGTGGTTATCATTGACCTAAAGGTAGATATCTCGCTGAATTTCACCTTTTTGGGATTCATTTCCTAACATGGCGGCTAAGGACATAGGTTGTGGGTGGACGGGAGCGATTTCGCTGCAAGTTGACGAGAGTGTTCGTTGTGCTTATATCTAAGGCATTGTAATATAATTACTTACATCCATATCTGAAATGACTTTTGAGACTATTCCCGGGGTGGCTAGACTCCATTCTTGAGTGTCCGGACAATTCATCTTGCCAAGAATCGAAGTGCAGAATAGACTTTATCTGGTGACGGCGCAGATTTGACTATGCGTCAAAAGCAGGTTGTCCAATTGCCGAATTCCCTTTGATATGCAGGTGTTTCCCATTGATTTGGGATCCCAGCTCCGATGGGAGGTGATACACACAGACTCCGTCCTTGCTCCTTTTCTTTCCAGCAGTACAACTGACGAGTTGGAAACACTGAGAGGAGAACTCAGATGCGAAGAAAAGGCTTTACCCTCATTGAATTGCTCGTAGTAATCGCGATCATCGGCATTCTCGCTGCTATCCTGCTCCCGGCTCTCGCACGTGCGCGGGAGGCCGCCCGGAGAGCAAGTTGCCAGAACAACCTCAAACAGTTCGGCCTTATCTACAAGATGTATGCAAATGAGGCGAAGGGAGAGAAGTACCCTTCCATGTTAAAGAAACATGCAGGGACGTGTGAAGACACGAGTCCCGGACCATTTATAAACCAGAACCATCTTTTCCCCAACGCTCCTGGTATGTTTCCAGAATACTGGACGGACCCGGACATCGCGCTGTGTCCGTCCGCACCACGCGACGAAGACTTGGAATTCTACTTCCATCAAGATCCAGTGAATCCGTGCAAATTCTGGGATATTGCTTATCAGTATATGGGTTGGGCGATTGGTCCGGAGCATTATCTCCCTGCGGGGACTCCCTTCAACTTGATGCCGGTGACATTCTTCGCTGACTACGATATTGCCGCAATTACGGCTATACAGGCGGAAATCAGCGCGGGGCAAGCGCCGGGCACTCGCTGGGATCAAGATGCCCCCGAATGGGCAGATCTTCACGAGAATGACATCGAATTGCCGGACGGACGCATCGTGTACCGGTTGCGCGAAGGGATTGAACGATTTTTCATAAGCGATATCAACAACCCTGCCGCAAGCGCCAAAGCACAGAGCAGCATTGCGGTGATGTGGGACGTTGCGATCGCGCCGGATATCAGCGGGTACGCTTCGTATAACCATATCCCGGGCGGCGGCAACGTTCTCTACATGGACGGCCACGTTCGATTCATTAAGTATCAGGAGGAATGGCCCATTTGCAGCACGTGGGCAGTCATGTTGACCCAACTCGCAGTGATCAATGACCCCTACTGACGAGCATATGCCAGGATGATCAGATTTTCGTTGCGGACAGTTGCGTAAAGAGATTCAACAGGGCCGAGGCGCAATGCCTCGGCCCTTTTACACTGAGTTGACGTAGGGAAATACGTCTACGCTTTTCCTGGCCCGCAAATCATCGACGCCAGTTTCCATGTGCCGTCGACTTTGTGCAGCGTCGCGCTGAATACATAGGGCGCGTTGCCGAACGCGAGGGATGCAAGCTTCCAGGTTCCCGCCACAACGGCCGTGTCGCCGAGAGCCTCGAATTCTTCCACCTGCATTTCGGACTTCTGCGCCGCCCCCCACGTAACGGCCGTGTTGATCATCGTGATGAGGTATTCCGGTTCGGTGAACACGAAATACTCGCCGTTGGCCGTATTCGAGGCCGTGATCGTTGGCCCGTCGTGGAAGAGTCCATGCAGGTCGCGCGTGTGCGCAACGACCATCGATTGCTCCCACGGTTTCAAGACAGCCATTACGGCGTCCTTGGTCGCAGGATCCGCATTGCCGCCGGTAGGAATCAACGAGAAGGCAAAGAGCCGGAAACCGCCGGTGGGGCCGTCTTTCACTGCGCCAAAGACAGCGCGATAGGTCTTGGCACTTGTGTCTTCCTTGAAGCTCGCTGTGCCAAGGGTGAATTGGCCGGCTTCGCGCGCTACCACGTCACTCGCGGTCAGGTTTCCTGCAACGTCCAGCGCGGACGCAAGTCCGCTCCAATGCCGCAGCGCTTCGCGGGTCGTGAAGATAGCCTTTCCTTTTCCAGGCAGCATGACGAACGATCCCTGCGACGTGAGCAGAGAGGACCATTGGTCCGGATCGTCTGAGGCGGCGGGGGAGAGGACGCGCGCCGTTTCGGCAAGCAACACGTCCATGCTCTCGTAATTCGCCGGGACCACAGCCGGATCGGGAGTGAGACTGTCCACAAGCGCCTGAGATGAAGCTCCTTCTGCCACAATGAAGGTCAGGGAGCGTTCTGCAATCGAAACTCCCGAGATCGAGTTGCCCCAACGGTCAAAGTACTTCACGCCTTCGGGCAATGGCCTTGGCAGCTTCTCGGGGGCGTCGCCATCGGCATAGAGCACCACCACGGTGCTTGGACCTTGTGCATACGGCCTCGCGTTGGGCTGTTGAAACACCAGCGCCGAAACGTCGCGCGCGGGTGCAAGCCGAGACTCCAGCTTTGCGCCGTCAACAAAGTGGGCCAACGCGGCAAGACTTAGGTGCAGCGGGCGCAGCAGGGGACCCGGTTCCTTCAGGTTGTGCGTGTTGGCTCCATGCCGAGATGTGCCGTGTGTCGAATACGATAGGAATCGTTTGTTTCCCGAAGCAATGACGCTGAGATACCACCGCGCGTACTTGTCGGCCCCCAACGACCAATCACCAAGCATCGCCGGATCGGTGAACGAGAAGAAGGAACCGTGAAACATGGCGACGTCGGTACCGCCCTCGCTGCACAGCGTAGGTTTCGGGTCGCCGTATTTGGCCTGTTCGGCATTGATTCGCGCGGTAACTTTTGCAATGGAATCGTTAGGCCGGCCCTGAAGCATGGAATCGTAGCGGTGCCATGACGCAAGGTCATAGTTTTCGTATGCGCCCGACGCAAGGACGGCTTGTTCCCAGAACGGCGGATACGTGTCTAAGCCGATGATGGTGCACTTCGGGTTTACTGCTTTCGCTTCCGTGTAGGCGCTCTTCAGCAATTCCGCGTAGAGAGCAGGACTTCCCCCTTGGAAGAAACGGAACATGTCCCAAGGCTCGTTCCACACTTCCCACTCATCAATAACACCGGCATACTTTCCGACAATGGTTCGCACGTAGTTGCGCCAATCGTCGATATTCTTCGGGGCGTGATAGATGCGGAAGTAGCCCTTTTCATCGGTGCCGGATGCCCATGCGGGCGATCCGTCCAGCATACCAATGATGCTGAAACCATACTTCCGCGCCAGTTCGATTTGGTCGTCGCGCCATTCCCACTTACCCTTTTCCGGCTCGACGTAGCCCCATTTTGTGATCCCGGAGGCATCGTGGATACGAAGCCACTTGTAGCCGAGCTTCGCCATCACCGGAAGTCCAGGTTCTTCGAGGAGAAGGTGAGTCCCGAAATACGATTCAGGCATTGGGCCCGGGATGGGTTCGGGGGCGCGCCCCAGGAGTGTCTCCGATTTCAGCGACAGGGCTTCACCATTGGCTCCCATGATTTGGGCCTGAACACGGTGCATGCCGAACGCGCGCGCATCGTCGCCACCAACTTCGATGTTGAGTTCCTGATAACTCTCTGCGGAAAGGACCGTCACAGGAAGCGACCAGGATGCACCGCTCGTATTTGTGGCATTTAGAGTAAGCGTGCTGCCCTCGGGCAACTTACCCGCGACGCGGGCTTTGA
>JAIBAQ010000195.1 GCA_019695095.1 Candidatus Hydrogenedentota bacterium | reverse complement strand
CTTACAGCGGGAGAGGGTTACTCCGCGATCGAAAGCAGCAGGACCAATTGGCCTTTGGGCATGTTGAGGCCGCCGAGGACGAGGTGCTTCCCGGGTACTACCGCGCACGTAGCGTTGAGCGCCTCGCGCGTTTCCTTCTTCCCGTCCTTTTCGATTGTCTCGTCGATGACGACACTCACGCGGAAGCGCTCTTCACTGTCTTTCGCGACGGGAGTCACGTGCAGGGTATAGGTATCGTCAATTTCGATGTCGGCCGTCTCGGCGGGTTTGACGGTCTTCGAGGTGGACTTAAGCTTGTGGAACGTGTCGAATGAGAGTCCTTCAAGAGCCTTTCGGACGTTTTCCAGGCCGGAGTCGAACACCTTTTCAGACTTGCCATGATTCTCGTTTGTGGCGTGGACGGCGATAACTTGGAGCGTGACCGGATCGCGAAGGGGCTGGTCGCCGGGTGAAACCAGAGCAGTCAGCAGAATCGCGAACCCAAGTGTCTTCACGGTACGTCCCTCGAAGCCGTGCTAATCCAAATGACGGGATTTCCGTCGGGGGTAACATACGAATTGACCGTGGCTCCCTGCAAGTTCGTGGTGGCTGCTTCCACTTTGCTTTCGGAATTGCCGTGATCTGACATGAACACGACAAATACCGACAAGGCCACAAGCAGGGCGGCCGTCGACAAGGATAACAAGGCCCAGAATCCGCGCCGGCTTTGGGGCGCTTCGATCTGTTCCCGGATTCCTGCCATGAATGCGTTGAACTGGATATCGGAAATTTCGGGCACATCGGCCACGGCGCGCACGCCTTCGCGCATGCGCTGCAGATTGGTTACATACGCTTTTTCTTCGGAGGTTTGCGCGGCGCGCATGGCGGCTTCGACGCCTTCGGTGTCGAAGCGGCGGGCTAATTCGCGTTCTTTATTCATGGCGTCATCCTCCGGCGATTCCCATTCGCTGTAGGGTCAACTGCAACTTCTTTCGCGCGTGGTGAAGGCGGCTCATTACGGTCCCTAGATTGCACTCCATGGCTTTCGCCATTTCCTCGTACGACAAGCCTTCGAATTCGCGAAGTACAAAAGCCGTCCGGTGTTTGAACGGCAAACCGTTCAAAGCAATCTGGATCGCCTCCCCTACTTCTTTTGCCTCGGCGCTGGAACTCGGGTCTTGAAACTGACTCGGCGCCTCTTCCGCTTCGAGTGCGTCATTGTATGAGACGGTCTCAAGACGGCGTTTCTTCAAATAATCCTTGCACTGGTTGGCCGTGATGCGGAGCAACCAGGTCTTGAAGCTCGAATCGCCCCGAAACCGGGCCAAGGACCGGTGAGCCTTCACAAAGACCTCCTGGGAGATGTCCCAGGCTTCTTCCCGGTTGCGCACGAAGTGAAAGGCCAAGCCGTACACGTCGTTGCGATACTGCCGGACAAGCTCCTCAAAAGCGTAGTAGTCCCCAGTTTGGGCGCGTGCGACGCGTTCCCGATCAACATCTATAACTTCCCTGTCTGGAACAGGTTGCGACAAGGTGCTGGCGTCTTCCTCTTCGTAGAATAACGAGTAGTCCAAGGCGACACTCATAATACGGCGCTCCTCATCTTATCCGATTTGACGATAAAACGCATCCCGTATTCATAAGAAAGGTGAGAAAGTGAAAGTGGGAGGGGAACTAGTGTCGGCCTCTGGACATTTTAGGTGTTGAAAGGTAATCTATTGACATGCGGAGAAGTATTCTTGGATACGGTCTGCTCGTCGTTGCCGCTGTGCTCATAGCGGGCTGCGCGACCACGTCTGCTCCCCAGTCCCCGCCTACAATGAGCAAGAATATGGTTGTCACCGGATACTGCAAGTGCGGCAAGTGCTGCAATTGGAAACGGTCGTGGCTTGGCATGGGCCGTCCCGTCATCGCCAGCGGGAAATACAAGGGTCATTCGAAGAAGGTCGGCGTTACTGCCAGCGGCACGAAGGCGAAGGTAGGTACGATTGCCGCCGACACGACCAAGTACCCGTTTGGAACCATCATGTACGTGCCGGGGTATGGATACGGCCGCGTCGAAGATCGGGGAAGCGCTATTCAGGGCGAGCATATCGACCTGTATTTCCGGAGCCACAAGCAGGCCTTAAAGTGGGGAAAGGTCAAGACGAACGTCAGCGTTTGGCTGACGCGGCCACCTGCGCACGCGGAAGCGCAACCTACCGACCGCAGGTAGTCGGGACGGTTCCTACTTCTTCTTTTTGGCGAGGTTTTCCTTCACGCGGAACCTGACCATCTTCCCAATCAAGGCAAGAGGCAGCTTTTTGTCGATAGGAAACTGAATCGCGCCCTTCGAAGTCTTGTACTTCGACAGGCTCTCCTGAAACTCGCAAATAGCAGATGGGGTGGGGTAGAAGCCGATGTGATTTGCACACGCGGCGAAATGGACCAGATTCCCATTGAGCCGAAACGTGGGCATGCCGTACGCGATTGCCTCTTCCGCATCGGGCGCCTGTTTCTGGATTGTCGAGCGAAGTGCCTGCAGCAGGGGCTGAACCTCGCCGGGTTGCGCCGCAATGTAGCTGTCGATGGTCGTGTGTGTTTTCATGTGTTAAGTCTACCAGATCTACGGGGGGAGGGCGGCATAGAGAAGACTATGTCACCCGCATCCGGCGACAGACCCACACGGGCAGACCGTGTCGCGCGCCCTCGTTACTCACGCGGCCCGAAGTCATCCTTAGCTGCAGCCTTAAGCCGGGCCAGCGCTGCAGGATGCGCAAATTGCCCAACAGCGGACAGGAAGGAGTCAGATCATAGTCCTTTATTCTCTGCCGTCAAACGGAGAAGATTGTCAGAGCGAACTTAGTCAAGCACTTACATCAGAAACCGCAGCAGGGTGGCCACTATCAGGAAAAGTCGCGGTATGAATCCAAGCGGTTCATTCGAAACCTCATGAAAGGCGCGAACCGTTCGAAGGGTATCGGGGTAGGCCAGAATGTCAGGTAATCCAAATACTTCCTTTTCGCCAAAGGCCACCCAGAGCTTGCCGGCCGCACTGACCGGGTGATAGCCCACGATGAAATACTCACCATCGACTGGAAGCTCGACGGTTTCTTCAACGTAGATCCAGGACTCGGTTCCCGTGAAGGGCTCGGAGAAGAATTTCGGCTGAAAATCGGCAGCCTCAAAGGTCACGGCGCCTGCGCCGCCAGGTATGGCGAACGACAATTCCGCTGCGGGTAGGCCCGGCCCAACCAGCGCGACCGCAGGGTGATATTCGGTGAGCGCCTCGATGACGGGAACCCCCAGTTGCAGATAAATCAAGTCTCCCGCTTGCCCTTGGAACGTAAGCCAGACTTCCTGGTTCTCTTGGTCTACTTCATGAAGGATTAGTTGCGAAACGTCCGGCTCGGTGACGACGAGGGCCGAGTCAGCGTCAACATGAGAACCGTCGTTCACAACGAGTCGATGAGCCGAGGCCGTAGGAGCCAGAGCAATCATAAGGGGCAGCATGAATAGGGTTAAGCAGCGCGTATGCATGTGAGTCTCCTTATCCCCTTTGACAATGCCAGTCTGCGTCGAGGTCTTATTCCGCTGAAAGAATAGCACACTGCTCCTGGGCTTTGACGGCATCATAGGCATTCCGATGCTGTTGTTTATTGCATAGTTCGTCTGGGTCGGCGCAGCGCAGGAGACGAGCATGACTCAGGTGTACTCGGCTTCGGCTGGGGCCCGCTGTGCAGGAAGGAGCACTCGTTTTCAGCTCAAGATAGAGGAGGCATGGAATTGTGGTTAGCCTCGACCTTTTTCACACGGCCACAAGGTTGGGAGGCATCGTTACCGAGAGCGGCTTCTGCGATACCTCGAAGCATTCCCCGAAACACGAGTTCGTGAAGTGGATACAAGGCATACCAATACACATTACCCACCAACCCGCGAGGGTCGTAGATGGCCGTCTGCCTGATTTCTGTTCCGGAGTCCGTGCAATTCACTTCGAACTGTAACCAAGCCCGCCCGAACACCTTCATTTCGGCGCGCAGCAACAGCTTGTAGGGACGTTCAATGGCTTCCACCCGCCAGCAGTCTACGATGTCTCCCATGCGCAGGTGAATCGGGTCACGCCGTCCGCGTTGCATGCCCACGCCGCCTACCATACGGTCCAGGACCCCGCGGATTCTCCAGAGCCAGTCGCCGTAGTACCATCCGTTAGGCCCTCCAATCCGTTCGATACATTCAAATACGCGTTCTGGCAGGGCGTCCACCGCTATTGTGCGAGAATCGACAATTCGTGAGCCATAGCTCTTACCGCCATAGGTGGATTTGTCTGTCGAGCTAGACAAGGCATCTGACCAATGTGTCTCCCGGAACGTCTGATCTTCCTCGCGCTGAGCGCGCCGAATGGCCTCACTGACGTTCATCGGGCGGACGGTGAAGTCCCTCAATGCCTTGTCATCGGCGACAACGCTGGCGATGCGGATACTGTCGATGAGCTTTCGTCCGACCTTCGCAAACAGTGGTGTAACGAGATTCAGCCACAGGCTGGACAACCATGGGGTCAGAAAAGGCACATTGATATACAGCCGTCGCAATCCCGCGATTTCCCCATAGCGTTTCATCAAGTCGAGATAGGACAATTGCTCCTCGCCACCGATTTCGTACACGGTGGATTTGGACATGGGAAGATCGATGGCTTGAACGAGGTACTCGAGCACATCGTCGATGGCGATGGGTTGCGCTTTCACTCGAACCCATCTGGGGACGAGCATGACGGGCAGCCTTTGAACCAGGCTTCGGATGAGCTCAAAGGAAAGACTACCCGGTCCGATGATGATGGATGCTTGAAACTCCAGCGTGGGAACGCCGGACTCACGAAGTATCTGTCCTACCGCATGCCGGCTCCGCATGTGTGCCGAAGACGGGCTTTCCGTGTCGCCGAGTCCGCCCAGATAAATGATTCGGTTCACGCCAGCCCTCTCGGCGGCAGCGGCGAAGTTACGAGCCCCGGCGAGTTCCGTTGATTCGAAGTCTCCTCTCGACGCGAGCGCGTGAACGAGATAGAAGGCGGTGTCGATTCCGCAAAGCGCCTCATCAAGCGTTGTCGGTTCTGTTACGTCTCCGCGGACGATTTTCGCACTTCGAGGCAGGCGATCCCTCAGTCGCTCCGGCGTGCGCGCCATACAGCGAATCTGGAAACCTCTGGCCTCTAAGCGGGTTACCAACCTGCCCCCAACATAGCCGGTAGCGCCCGTGACGAGTATCATTAATCGTGCGCCAATTTGGCCACCCGCTGGATGCCATGCTCCATCACCGTTGTGTATCCAATCGCTTTCGTTCTTGTGCGGCAATTGCCACTAGGAAGTCGCCCGCCCGTTCCGAGCCAAGTGCGTAAGGGTCGAACTTTTCGCCTTTCGTGAACGCCAAAAGGGTTTCGGGGTCGATTTCCGAACTCTTGATGAATGCCATTGTCCAGTTTCCGAATGACCGCTCCTCGATATCTTTGTATTCGAGCAACAATACATCCGAGTGACGATCATCACGAAGTATGTTCCTGTAAAGAGAGTTTACTTCCTTTTTGGGTCCTTCCAGGCATTGGAGAAAGTAGATGGGGTCGTAGCAGAGGATTCCGGTTATGTTTTTTGCGGCGTTGTTTGTACGCGACTTCTTGAGGATATCGTGAATGTCTTCCATTTCGCACATATCAGTCATGCGACTCACGTAAATCAGTCGAACCATTTCCACGTCAATTACTCCTCGCTGTTGTCAAAGAGCCGATTACCCTGAAGCGTATGAGCTTCAGGCTGCGCGTGTCAGAAAGAACATAGTCCCACGGAGAATATGACGGAAGCGACTGCCGCAGGGAGCATTACGCAATCACGGTGAGCTAACCTGTTGAATCCTCCTTTCGGCGTTTGGAATTAGACGCATGAACTCGGCGCGGTCGGCAGGGTTATGAGCTTACCTCCAACTTTCGACAGATACCGGCGCAAATTTAGAAGTGGCAGTGCAGCAGGTTTTAGCCTTCTTGTGTGCCCAACCTTAGCAGGGACTTTGGGGATGTTCAAGCCACCCTGCGGAGGTCGCCCGTTTTGGGAGCCTGGAGTGTAGGCCAGGAAATACAGGGACATCCATGAAAGGTAGAAGTCACGGATGCCGGGCGGGTGTCCTGAGATTTCCCTTGATTGACTCTCTAAGAGGGGCTCTCTAGGAAGGTTTCCGGAATGTAACTCATGTGCTAGACTGTTTTTTTATCGACACGGCAAGGTGTCCTGGATAGCGCGCGCGACGGCGTGCGCACGACCACGGGAGAATCGTCACGTGAAGCGTCCTGCCCTTCTTTTCCTTATCGGCGCGTTTTGCATCGTTGCGAACCTGGCGACGGCATCTCCGCTCGCGGAGTATGTCAATCGCGAGGACGCCAGCTACTCGTTTACCGTTGCAGAGCCCCAGCTCCTGGGCACCAATACGGTTTACGCGGTTCAGATGACGTCGCAGACGTGGCAAGGCATCGAATGGAAACACTGGCTCACGATCATCAAACCGGAGCAGGTGAAGCATCCCGACAAATCGATGCTGCTGATCACGGGGGGGAACAACGATCGGACGGCGCCGAATCTGAAATCGGTGGAGGCGCGGGTCGTCAATCAGTTGGCCACGAACACGGGTACGATCGTCGCGATGATCGAGCAGGTGCCCAATCAGCCGCTGTTTGAAGGTAAGGAAGAGGACGCGATCATTGCGTTGACCTTTGACAAGTTTCTGAGAGGCGAAGGAAACGATTGGCCGCTGTTGCTGCCGATGGTGAAGAGTGCGGTGCGCGCGATGGATACGGTGCAGGCGGTCGCAAAGAAGGACATGGGAGCGGACATTGGCGGGTTCCTTGTGTTGGGCGGTTCGAAACGCGGATGGACGACATGGCTGTCCGCAGTGGTGGATAAGCGGGTCATGGGGATAGCGCCCGCCGTGATCGACATGCTCAACATGGTGCCGCAAGCTAAGAATCAGCTTGCGAGCTATGGCACGTTCAGCGAGCAGATCGCCGACTACACGGAGAACAATATTCAAGCGCGCATGAACTCGCCGGAAGGCGAGCAGTTGCGGGCGATTGTCGATCCCTATTCGTACCGAGATATGTTGACGTTGCCCAAGCTCATCGTGCTGGGAACGAATGATCCGTACTGGAATGTCGATTCGTCGAGCACGTATTTCCCCGAGTTGAAAGGCGAGAAGTTCCTCTATTACTGCGCGAACACGGGGCACGATGTGAACATGGGCGGTATCGCGGCGATCACCGCGTTTTACCAGTCGCTTGTGCACGGCACGAAGCTGCCGGAGATGACGTGGCAACGTAGCAATGATGGCGGGCTCGAGGTGAAGTGGTCGGATGCTTCCGGGCGCGCAAAGCTGTGGAAGGCAACGGCGCCGTCGCGCGATTTCCGTAAGGCGCAGTGGACCTCGGAGGACCTGCCGGGGCAGGGGAGCGTGACTGTGAACGTGCCCGCGCCGGAACAGGGGTGGCTTGCGTATTACGTCGAGGTGGTCTTTGCGAATCCGAATGGCGGCACGGCGGGACAGTGCACGACGATGACGGTGTTGCCGGATACGTATCCGTTCGCCGATGCCGTGGCGAAAGCAGAGGCGGAGGCGGCCGCAACGGCGAACGGGAAATCGTGAAAAGCTGACCTTAACCGCCAGCGCAAAGGCACGTAGAAGAGGAAGATCCGCATTAGCGTTAGGTTCGGGGCGTCGGTTTTGTCGTTAAGTCGTGACAGCGCTTTCAAGAATTCAACGCAAAGGCGCTAAGGCGCGAAGTCGCAAGGATTCAGCGTAGGACCGCCGGTCATTAACTAAGCGTTGTTTTCGTGCAAGAATCGAATTCGTTGCTCCGCTTGTCCCTCGTTTCGCGGAACAGGTACCTTACGTCCGATCGTATCTTTGCTCGCGCAGTGCAACGACTCGGCGCATATCTATAGGAACGTTTGGAAGGCAGAACCGCGCGCATCGGTGTTCCATTCGTTTCCGCTATGGTTCTACCGAGTGGTGTGGGCAGACGTTACGAGAAGTCGTTCAGCAGCCATCGGCAGTTGATTATCTTGGCGACCAAATCCAGGGGGACGTAGAAGTACTGGTTGGCGGCCTCGAAGCCGATTCGCGAATCTTCCTGGGCGAGGGGGAATAGTTGATGGGCCAGGTCAATCTCCGACCGGAGGATGTTCCGGATGTCGTTGCGTAATGCTTCGCGTTCTTCATCGGTAAGCGACTGGGCCGCGTCGGCGAGTTTGTCGCGGGCAACAATGAATCGTGCCTGGTTTGCCACCGACTGAAAATGGATGGCTGCGACGTGGGCGTACCGCAGCTCGGCGCGCGCACCGTCGGCTCGTTCGGGAGGAACTGCGTCGCCGGCGGCCTTGAGCGGTGGAATGCCTGATTGCCACCCCTGTGCTGTCTTTTCAAACTGGGCGATGAACGTATCCACGGGGTAGGGTCCGCGCCACGTCGTCAGGTCGTCGTAGGGAATGCCCGTCATGGTTGCCGTGTACCCCGTCTTTTCGCGGTAGAGCGGATTGGACGGGCCGAGGTGCACGGGACTGAAATACATGACGCTGTGATGAAACGGATACTCCTGGAATGCCGTGCTGAAGGCGTGCCACGCCTTGCGCGCCTGGGCCGCGCCGTGTTCGCCGTAGTTCTGGGTGGCGAGAGCATCGAGCACGGCGTCGACTTCGGGGATCGCACTCTCGTGGGCCGTTTCTGCGGGTGAAGGCGCGGGGGATGAATGCTGGAATCGGGAGGCGATCTCCAAATTGGGCGAAGGGAATCCTCCGAGCGTCCAACTGAGCATCATTCCGTCCAGCCCTCTCGATGCGAGATTGTGGCAATGCTCGGCTACAAGCTCCATGACGGGCAGGTACGGCACGGTCGAGAGTTCCCAACTGTTGTTGAGCTGCACTTTAGCGACGGTCTTGAGCTGCGCTTCCTTTGCCCAGTTCCAGTGGCGAATCGCCTTTGGGCCGGGTCCAACGGCGGAGACGGAATACTCGCCGACCGTTGTCTCGGTTCCGCCTCGACGCAGTGGTAAATCCCATTCACTGACAGACATGACCCACACGGATTTGGGAAGCCGGTCAATGATTTCCCGCACATCGCCATGGTTGTGCCATTCCCAGTCCCACGCGATCACCTTTGCGTTTGGACTGACCCGATGGACGCCTTCTTCCAGCGTTGCGTTGACCTCTGCGACGATCTCCGCGTCCGTTCGATCCTTGCAGCGGGGGCAACTTGGGCGGTCGCCGTAGGAGGCGCAGCTTGTCACGGCTTCGCCAGTGGTGATGGTGAAGATCCCTGCCAGATCGGGGACCTGGCTGAAGATGTGCGCGACGGCGTCGCCGAGCCATTTGCGCACGGCAGGATGCGATGTGCACATCGTCCTGAATCCATCGCCCGCGCCTATGCCGGCCATCCCGGCGCGGCCCTCGACTTCAAAGAACGAGGCGGGTCTGGCGCGCGGCTCGTTCAGGTAGAGGTAGACCCCGATGCCGAACTTGCTGGCTCGCTCTGTCAGCGAGCGTAGATTGGCCAATCGCTGCTCATGGCCGGCGCCGAATTCGGGAAACGCGTCTCCGCCGGGTGCCATGTCGCGCAGGATGACCGAGAGCCACACGCCATTGATTCCGAGTGCCGAGAGTTGCTGCAACAATCCATCGGGATAGGGGTCGAGGCGGGCATTCGCCAGCGGATCGCCGAAGGCCGCGAAATACGAGTAGATGAACCGAAGCTGCGCGTCCTGCGAGGAACCGGCAGCGTGCGCATCCGTAACAGCAGATGGAACTGCGCGCTGCTGGAACTGCTGAAGAAACGTGAAGCGAGGTTCGGCGGGGCGGGCAAGGGCGTCGCCAAACTCTTCGGCAACTATGCGCTTAATCTCCCCGGAGCGATTCCGGGCGGCCTCATCCGGCGGACTGTAGCGCAACGGGTCGCACTGCGGCTTAAGCCGGCCCAGTTTCTGGTACAGGGCGTCATCCTCGCGCAATGCAAACGCAAGGCGCTCGGGGGTCATCTCAACGAGTTGCAGCAGTTGTTCATAGGGAAGCAGATGCCAGTTGCGTCGAATCAACATGTAGTAATCCCGCCCTTGCTGCGCGGGTGGGATGGCAGCGGCAGGGGGGAGTCCCATGGAGTCCGCCACGGCGATGATATCCTGGGCGTTGGCGCCGAGGATCGCGGCGAGTTTCTCGGGCGCGACAAGGTTCCAGTTCTTCCAGATGAATTCGTGCATGCGGTCTGGGAAGTGGCCGCTCACCAGCGATGGCGGGTCCGAACCCGCGGGCAAAATGGACTCAGCGGCCTCAATGCGCGCGCCTGCTGAGAGGAATAGGCACGCTCCCAGGGCGCAGAGTGCGATGCGCGATATCCATCCCTGTTTGGATTTGACCCCGCTGGAGACGGCGCACGCAGCGATGAAGCCTCGGACGTTAGTGTGTTGCATGTTATCCCTGTGTTGGAGAAATCCTGAGCAGCACCGCATCGCGCGCGGGCACATCGACTGTGATAGAAACGGTTGAGCCGTCTTGATCGCCGATGACTTTGCTCTCGGCGGTGGTCACCGATTCGAGGCGCCACTTCGAGCCGGTGAAACCGTGCTGCGCCATATCGAGCGTGCACGTGAACGCGTGAGCTTCTGTGTCGGCGTTGGCTATCAGGATGCCCGCATCGCCGTTGACGCCGCGCCAGAGTGTCGCGTGGATTGCTTTGAGTGTAACCGGGCCGTCGCCGCTCGG
>JAIBAQ010000194.1 GCA_019695095.1 Candidatus Hydrogenedentota bacterium | reverse complement strand
CGCGTGGGTTCGTCGAAAATCAGCACGCGCGACTTCGTGAACAACCATTTCGCCAACACGACCTTCTGTTGATTGCCGCCACTGAGGTTCTGCGCGGTCTGTTCGGTCGACGGGGTTTTGATCTGCAAATCGCGCACGTACTGCTCCGTGATCTCGCGCTCTTTGCGCCGGTTCACGAACAACAGTTTCACCAATTCTTTGAGATTCGCGAGCGAGGTGTTTTCGCGGACCGTCATCCCCAACACAAGACCCTGGTTCTTACGGTCCTCCGTCAAGAGGCCAATACCCTGGCGAATCGCATCGCGCGGCGACTTCACGGTGACGGGCTTTCCATTCAGATAGATCTGGCCCGAATCCAACCGATCCGCGCCAAAGATCGCCCGGGCCACTTCCGTGCGCCCCGCACCCACGAGACCCGTGAGGCCCACGATCTCGCCCCTACGCAGCGTGAAGCTTACGTCCTTGAACACGCCTTCCCGGGTGATGCTCGCGACGCGCAGACCCTCTTCGCCCAACGCGAACGTTTCCTTAGGAAATTCGCGCGTCAACTCACGGCCTACCATCATGCGAATGATATCGTCGCGCGTCACGTCGGACACGTTCTTGGTGGCAATGTATTGACCATCCCGCATGACCGTCAACCGGTTGCCGATCTCGAAGATCTCTTCAAGACGGTGCGAGATGTAGATCATGCCGATGCCCTGCGTCTTCAAATCGCGAATGAGATCGAAGAGCGCTTTCAGTTCGTGATCGGTCAACGTCGCGGAAGGTTCGTCCATGACGATGATCTTCGAGTTGAACGACAGCGCCTTCGCAATTTCCACCATCTGCTGCTGCGCCACGCTCAATTCGTTGACCGCCTGCCGCACGTCCATCGTGACGCCGATACGGCTCAGCAACTCGCGCGCGTCCGCATACATCTTTTTCCAATTGATGAACGGCGTCTTGCCGATACGCGGCTCGCGCCCCAGATAAATGTTTTCCGCGACGCTCAAGTAAGGGCTCAGGTTGAATTCCTGATAGATCATGCTGATGCCCAACTGCTGCGCGTGGTGCGGGGAGTGGATCTGCACGGGCTGACCCGACAGACGAATCTCGCCCGAATCCAGCGGCTGCGCGCCGGACAGGATCTTCATGAGTGTCGATTTGCCCGCGCCGTTTTCGCCTACGAGACAATGCACCTCGCCGGGTTTCAAATCGAGGTGGGCATGATTCACCGCCACCACCCCCGGGAACTGCTTCACGATGTCGTGCATCTCCAATACGAATTCGCTCATTTCCCCTGCTCCGCTTCAAGGCTCGCCTTGTCGATGATCCCCACTTCCACCGGCACTACCTTGGGCACTTCCTTGCCCTCCAGGAACGCCGCTATCGTCTCGATGGTCTTCTTGCCGATTTCGCGCGGAAACTGCACGGTATCCGCTTTCAACGCTTTCCCGGCCAGGATCGCGTCGCGCGCTTCGGGGGTCCCATCATACCCCACGATGACGATTTTGTCCTGCAATCCCGCCGATTCCACGGCGGCCAACGCGCCCAGCGCGGAATCGTCGTTGATGCCAAATATCGCGCTGAGATCGGGATTCGCCTGCAACACGCTCTGCGCTGCCGTCAACGCCTTGTCACGCACCCCGGCGCCCGGCGCGCGCTGCACAACCGACATCTCCGGATACTTCGCCAAGGCCTCGTCAAAACCCTTCGTTCGATCCTGCACCGAGGTCACTTCGGGATTGTCGATGATTGCGACCTTGCCCTTTCCATTCAGGATCTTCGCAAGGTATTCGCCAATAATCCGGCCACCCTGGACGTTGTCCGAAGCGATGTGACACACGACATCGGCGTTCTGCGCGGCGATATCGGCAGTGAACACCGGAATCCCCTTCGCGCGCGCGTCGCTCACTGCCGGAGAAATGCCCGCGGAATCCTTGGGGGACACGATGATCGCATCCACCTTCTGCCGCACGAACGTCTCTATCTGATTGATTTGTTTCTGTCCGTCGAACTCGGCGTATTGAATGCGCAACGTCAGCCCATGCTTGGGAGCTTCTTCTTCGAGGGCCGCCACCAGATCGCGGTAGAACTGATGCCGCTGCGTCAGCAGCGAGGCACCAATCACGCGCGTGGCTTTGACATCCGCACCACCGCTGTTCTCTTGCGTCGCGCTTTGCCCGCACCCCGTCGCCAGCAACGCAAGAAGCGTCACGACGGCCACGCCAATCCGCTTTCTCATTCTTGCCATTCCCGTGACTCCGCCCGTTCGCCGGACACGACTCTCACCCCCAATAACGCACTACTCTACTTGTTCAACTTCCCGATTGGCAATCGGCGCATCGCTTACAGACTAGCGTGTCGCAGGCATCCTGCCTGCGGAAATGTGGCGCAGCCGCCCTCGGCTGCGGTTTCACGGCCATTCGTTCTGTCGTTATGCAATTCCCTCTGCAATCTCTATCCCCAGCGCTGGCAGTTCCACCTCGCGCCGCTTCTCGTTGTAGCGAAGCGATACCTTTGCCGGGGCCTTCTCCAGATTCCACAACAATACCGCATTCGCGGTGGGGTACCACGCGCACACCACCGGCACGTCGTCTTCCACGTAGGGCGTATCTTTCAGATTCGCGACGACTTCCCTCTTCAAAGCAAACAAGTCCGGCAACGTTTCCGCGACCGCTCGCCCGCCTTCGATTGACGTGCTTCCCCCGGCGCGGTAAACCAACGTGCCGTGCTTGCCGTCCGTTGCCGACGGATACGTCCGCGCGTCGTAGTCCGACAGGAACGTCCAGCCGCCGGGCGCCGGTTCCTCAACCACTTCGAACGGCACGCCCGTCGCCAGGAATAGGCTGAACGCGTTGGAATCGCCTACCCACCGGCTTTGTTCGCCCCAATAGTGCTTGAACGGGCCGCGCGGCACATGCCCCGCCACGCGCTCGTGCAGCGCCGCGTTGTGCTTCATCGCGGGCGCGAGCACCTCCCAATGCGTGCGAGGGAACGGCGTGTTGCCGCTCATGAACATCGTGTTGCGCACGTCGGAAATTGTCGTGATGGCCAGCTTCGACGCCATGTTCTCCGCTGAAAGCTTGTCTGGCGGCCACGCCGTGGTCTCGCTGAACGCAAGTTCCGGCGTCGCATACCTCCGATGGAACAGCACGCTGAACAACTCGTTCGTCTTGCCCTTCAGCGGGTCGTAGTCGCCGTCGCTGAAGTGCGATTCGCCCACTCGGAATGGCACACCGGCATAGTCCTGCAAACGAATACCGGCCCGCTCACTGCCCGAATACATCACCATGATGCCGAGCTGCGCTTCCGGCGCGGCAGCGGCCTGCTGGGCGCGAAAACACGCCGTCAGCGCATCGCAGGTGTCAGTAACCCACGCCTTCACCACCGGCGATAACGTGCGCGTGCCTACGTCCGCCAACAGCGCGGCCCACTCGGATTCCCCGTACCCGTGCTTCTCGAGAAAGGCCTTCTTGTGATCCTCGCAGAAACACCCGCCAATATCGTCCGGCGACGGCGCAAGCCGGAAATCGTCATCCAGAAAGATGATGCCGGGATTCGTGGTCTTGATTTGCTTCACGGCGGCCACGTTCTCCTCCGTGATGGGAGGATGCAACGATACGCCGCCGACGCTCTTTCCATCCGGCCGGATGCCGCGTTTCCACGGCACTCCGCTCAGCGCGGGCATGTAATCGGGCGTGGTTTCGGTGTACATCGGATGTCCAAGCGGAATCGTGATGTTGTGGACCGCAAAGCCCATCTTCTCCAGCTTGGTCCGGTACTCGTTCAATTCGGCTATCGAGTGATGCCACGTGCCTTGAAAGAAACACGCCAGCCAGATGTCTCTGACGCCGGCCGCCTTGATGATCTCCGGCAGTTCCGGGTCCGCCTTGATCGCGTCAATCGAGATCGACGCGTGAAAAGTCCTTACCGCTTTTGGCGCAGACGCCGCGAAAGCGCCTTTGCATCCCGCCCAACCCAATCCGGCAACGGTCACACTCTGCTTAATAAACGATCGGCGTGATATCGGCATTGGTCTACTTCCCCCTCGGTTCCGTGTTTGACCTATTCTATCGAATGCGCTCTCGCATGTCCCGCCGGTTCAACAGAACCGACAACAGGGTAGCTATTAGGAAGACACAGAAGGTTGACCCATCCACGACCGCCGCGTTCCAGTCGAGACCGGTCAAGGTGTCCAGAAGAAACTTGATGTAGGAATTCGGCAAGAGCGTGTCCCCCAAGCGTTCCCGGACCCTCCAATGCCATTCGGTACACGGGCAGAAGCCAAGTCCGTAGATTAGCCCTAACCCAAACCACGATAATCCAACCACTCCAACGGTGGCCAGATGGATACGCCGTGTCCTTTTCCACACCCATCCAAACGCCACGAAAACGATGAGAGCAGAGTGAAATAGGAGGAAGGCGGCATCCAGAAACCGGTAGGCGGTCATGACAAAAAGGTGCTCTCGTAGATTGCGATCATGACAAAGTGACCTCGACTCTTTTCCAAACGCCCCAACTTGCGCTATACTCGGGATGTTTAGCCGAAATATCGCAGCGGGGAATCGGTCCAGTAATTACAGGTGATGGCATTGGGGTCGCCCCAGTATCCCCTGTGCGATCTGTCCAGTTCGCCCTTAGGGAGATCCGGTTGTGGTTAGTAAGTATTCCGTATTTGTCGTTCCTCACACGCATTGGGACCGCGCTTGGTATGTTCCTTTTGAGGAGTTTCGTCTTCGCCTCGTTCGCATGATTGATCGACTCGCCGACACCCTGGAAAAAGACTCCGCGTTTTCCTGTTTTGTGCTCGACGGGCAGGCGGTTGTGCTTGATGACTACCTCCAGATACGTCCGCAGGCAGCGGAGCGGCTGCGAGCCCTCATCAAGAACAAGCGCTTGTACGTGGGCCCCTGGTACGTCCTTCCAGACGAATTCCTTGTGAGTCCGGAATCGCTCATCCGCAATCTAATCTACGGACTGAAAATCAGCAAGTCTTTCGGACGCGCCATGAAGGTCGGTTATGTTCCCGATTCGTTCGGTCACATCGGCCAACTCCCGCAGCTTCTTCAGGGTTTTGGAATCGATTCGTTCGTATTCTTCCGGGGACTTGAACAAGAGAAGAAGGACTTGGACCTTGAATTCTATTGGCAGTCGCCCGATGGGTCCAAGGTGCTTGCGTCCCGTCAACACCCCTTCTACGGCAACGGCACACACCTCGGCTACGTCACCAACTGGGGCGATACCGAAGTGATGGTGCAGTCATTCCAGGATGCGGTCGAGAAAGTAGACAAGTCGTGCAAGATGTTGCTGGAACTTACGCGATCGCGCGTTCTCTTGCTTGGAAACGGGATCGATCAAGCCGACCATCAACCCGATTTGCCGCGCATTCTGAAAAGACTGTCGCGCAAGTTCCCGCAGTACGACTTTCGCATCGCATCGTTTGAGGACTACGTCAACGCGCTTCAACGCAGCCTCAACGGAACACGCCTCAAGACCCACAACGGCGAGTTGATATACCGCTTCGGCGACCTGCTGGGAGGCGTCTACTCGTCGCGCATGTACATGAAGATGCAGAACCAGCACTGCGAAGACTTGCTAGAGAAATGGACCGAGCCGGTCGCTGCCGCCGCATGGCTCACCGGATGCCAGCCCTATCCTCAAGACGAGATCGCCTACGCGTGGAAAGAGCTTCTGAAGACCCATCCCCACGACGACGTCTGCGGGTCCAGCATCGATCAAGTACACAAGGAGGCGGTCGTCCGTATGGATGCCGTCGACCAGGTCGGGCGCATGCTGCACCGGACCGCGCTGCGGATGCTGGCGTTGAACGTGGACCACACCCGCCAGACGGGTGTACCGGTTATGCTCTTCAACACGCTGGGAGTCCGGCGAAAGGAAGTGGTCCGCATCGACATCGACCTGTGCCCGCAGTCGGAGAACTGGAAGTCCCTCCAGCTCGTCGACGAAAAGGGACGAGAAGTGCCCTTCGAATGGCTGGGCTCCGAGCGCGTCCATTGGTGGGAAGCCGTCAAGCCCTTCGATGTCGTCCGGCACTGCTGCGAACTCGAAGTGGATTTGCCTGCATGCAGCTACAAGACGCTTTATGCCCGCGAGGGGAAATCCGCCAAACTCACGCCGGCGATCCGCGTAGGCGCCAAGTCCTTCGAAAACAATTTCTATACCCTTGGGATTCAGAGCAACGGGACCCTCACGCTACACGACAAGAAGACCCGGAACCGGTACGAGAATCTTCTCGTATTTGAGGACACCGAAGACTGCGGCGACGAATACAATTGGTCGTACCTTCCCGAGAATTCCGAGACAATTACGACAGAGAAGTCGCGGCCTGCGATCGAGCGCTTGCACAGCGGACCATTCTCCGCCACGTGGCGCATCACGCACACGCTGGAACTGCCCGAGAGCCTCGCCGAAGATCGAAAGCGCCGTTCCAGAAAACGCGCCCGGCTCGTCATCGAAACCGATGTCACCTGCCGTGCCGGCTCTCCCCGCGTGGATTTGGTAACCCGCGTGAACAACACCATTAAGGACCATCGGTTACGCGCTTTGTTCCCCACGCAAATCGAAACCGATACCGTACAGGTGGACGGGCACTTCGCCGTAATCGACCGGCCGATTGCTCATCCCGCGCCGAAAGAAACGAGTCCCTACGGCTGCCCCTTGCCCCCGTACACCACCCAGCACGTGCTACGATTTGCGTCGCTCTCGCAGAAGCGCAACGGCTTTGCCATCATTAACGACGGCATGCCCGAGTTCGAGGTCTTGCAGCACGGCAAAACCCGAACCCTGGCCCAGACGCTATTCAGAGCCGTGGGCTGGCTGGGCCGCGATGACTTTCCCACGCGCCCCTACAGTGCTTCGCCCAAGATACAAGCGCCCGAAGCGCAATGCCTCATGCCCATGGAGTTTCGCTACGCATTCATGGCTCACGCCGGAGACTGGCACCCAGTCATGAACGAGGCCCTACGCCACAACATCGCAATTTGCGCAACCCGCGGAGACATTCACGGCGGTACCGACCTCCGGCAGATGGGCCTGCGTCTCGAAGACGAGCGCGCTCTCCAGAAGTACCTGCCCGTGCCTCGAGATGGGAAGTTGCCGGACGCGATGCAGTTCATTGACCTTGGCGTCGAGTCGCTGATCCTCAGTGCGTTTAAGAAGTGCGAGTGGAACAATAACCTCATCGTACGCGTGTACAACCCCGGGCCGGATACGGTCAAGACGACGCTGAAGCTGTTCAAACCTGTACGAACAGTTTGGCTGACAGACCTCAACGAGAAACGCATCAAGACGTTGCGGTGTGAAGGGGTGAAGGTCCCGATCGAGTGCAAACCGTTCAAGATTGTAACTGTGGAAATTGCTGGATAGGGCCTGCTCCAGAAAAAACCGCGGCACATGCAGTGTTTTAATTGTTTTCTTGACTGCGCGGGTTTGCATCGCTATAATTATTCACGACAGTCGGTCTAGAATTGGACGCATCCTTCTAATCTAGGGGTAGATAAGCGGACAAGTTCTCCATTGACCGAATCAGAATGACCTCCCAAAGTCATCAAGGCTATCAACGAGAGACCGCTTCGGACCTCTGTGCTCCTCCTTAATGTGGTCGCTGAGGTCGTCCGCGCCTGGGAATCCGGGCAAAGTATTCGCCGTAACTGCAGAAAAAGCCCCAAATCTCGTGATACGAAGCGACCAAAAGGAAGAGAGCATTTCCCAGTCTCTTGAGGAAATCCAAGGCGAACGAGCACTTGGGCGTCCGCGCGGTCGAAAAGACAGCCTACTGGTCGAATCGGCAAGAGAAATGTCAGACAGTCCGGTTGCCTGGGGTTTACAGTTGCCAGAAGATATTGTATCAACGATTTTGAATTATATCAGTAATATCAAATGGTGTAAAACGGAAATAAAGCAATTTATGAGCTATACAGGGACAACATTACTTTGGGGGAACGCACGCTCTAAACACTCAAATATGATTATGTTGCACAGCAATTATCCGCAGTCTCGTACGGTCGAATTGGACTAAGTTTCTTCACATTTAACATGCCCGCTACCTACGTATCTCAAACTGCAGGTGTTGAGATATTGCGAAAGGAACGTACCCATGAGCTTACGAGGAAAACTCCTCGCCGCAGGGATCATTCTTACGGTGGCCCCTCTGGCCGTACTTGTATCAATCGTGTATTCACAGAATAGGCAAATGGTCAGTATTTCCGTAGATGAGAGCAAGAAACTGGCCTTTTCGGATCTTGATCACCTCGCGCGAGGGGTTTACTCCATGGTGGAAACCCAACAGGGACAGTTGGACCTCATGATGAAGACGGTCCAGGCCGACTTGAAAGACTTGGGTGGAGTGACGTTGTCGGAAGAAACGGTAGCCTGGACGGCAACAAACCAGTTCTCAAAAGCCACTACCCCTGTTACTCTTCCCAAGCTGCTTCTCGGCGGACAGTGGCCTGGGCAGCAGATACCTTCTGGGACCGAAGCGCCGCTAGTTGACCGCGCTAAAGACCTTACTGGCGGTGTCTGCACCGTGTTCCAGCGCATGAACGACGCTGGGGATATGCTGCGTGTCCTGACGAACGTAACAAATGAGGCGGGGGAACGCGCGATCGGGACGTTTCTGCCTGCCGCCGGTGAAACCGGTTCGGGGAATGCCATCATCGCGGCGATCCTGAAGGGAGAAACGTGTGTTCACCGAACGCCAGTCGGCGACGTATGGTATCTGGCACAGTTTACGCCCATTTACGACGCGAGCAACAAGGTTGCGGGCATGCTGTGCGTGGGGATGCGGGAAGACAGCATGGCCACTCTTCGCAAAGCTATCATGGACGTGAAGATCGGCGAATCCGGTTACATCTACGTTCTGGATTCCAAAGGGAGGTACGTCATTTCTCAAGGCGGAAAGAGCGACGGGAAAGACTTATGGGAAATGAAGGACACGAACGGTCGCTTCTTCATCCAAGATGTCGTGAAGACGGCAAAAGCCCTCAAGCCCGGAGAGATGGGCGAAATACGCTATCCGTTTCAGGGAAGCAACGATACTGTCCCACGCGACAAGACTGTTCGCTTGATGTATTACGCGCCGTGGGATTGGATTATCGGTGCAGGTGTATACGACGACGAACTCCTTGCCGCGTCGAACCGCATTGCGTCACTTGGCCATCGCAGCAACGTCTACCTGATCACGCTTGGCCTAATTGCAGCGGTCTTTGCGGTCATCGTGTGGCTGATCATGTCGTCCCGGCTGTCAACTCGCTTACGTAGAATCGCGGAGACCTTGCAGGAAGGCTCCAACCAGGTCACTTCGGCATCTACACAGGTCGCGTCGGCTAGCCAGGCGCTGGCCCAGGGCGCGAGCGAACAAGCCTCAAGCCTCGAAGAATCCTCCGCGGCTCTCACGCAAATGGCTTCCCGGACACGCCAAAACGCGGAGAATGCCAACCAAGCCAATCTCGTCGCGAAAGAAGCGGCCACGCTCGCCGAAGCGGGGGTGGAATCCATGAGGGCAATGGCCGAAGCAACCGAACGCATTCGCACTTCGTCCCAGGAAACGGCGAAGGTTCTGAAAACCATCGACGAAATTGCCTTCCAGACCAACTTGTTGGCCTTGAATGCGGCTGTCGAAGCGGCGCGCGCCGGTGAAGCAGGAAAAGGCTTTGCCGTAGTAGCGGAAGAGGTGAGAAACCTCGCCATTCGGAGTGCAGACGCCGCGCGCAGCACGGCTCAACTCATCGAAGAGGCCACGCACAATGCGCAAAATGGCGTCGTCGCAACACAACAGACATCCCAACGTTTGAAGAGCATCCAGACCGCCGCCAACAGTGTTGCCACGCTTATCGCCGAAATTTCCGCGGCGTCCAACGAGCAGGCGATGGGCATCGACCAAGTTAACACGGCGGTCGCAGAAATGGACAAAGTCGTTCAGATGAACGCGGCTTCCGCCGAAGAGTCGGCCAGCGCTTCTGAAGAGCTTTCGGGGCAGGCCATGGACGTGGACTCCATGGTACGCGAACTAACAGCGCTGATAACCGGCGCGAAAGAATCCGATGGCAGGGCTCTAATGATTCAAGAGTAGATCCGAGCACCTTTGTCTCTGCACCTTACCAATCGGCGCGTCAAAGTTGGCGCGCCGATTGCTCCATTCTCCGCAAGAAAGACGAAGCGGAGGCGACCATGGCATTCCCAATCCTTGAAGGACTACAACTCGTCAACGGGGTACGGTCCCTGTGGCATGAAATCAAGAGCGGTCGAGATACGGCAAAGACAAACGCCCTAAATGCCTCTAACTCCATGTCTTCCGCAAACTTCGCCGCACTGCTTGCCGCCCAGCTCAAGGCAAATGCCAACACCGCGTCCATGGCAAAATCATTCAATGTTCAGGACCGTCCCCTGCAAACCGCCCTGTCTACCATGAGCGATAACTTTCAGGCAAAACTTACCCAGTTCCGAGAAGCACTCGGCAATATCTTCTCAAATGCCGGAATTACCGGGCTTAACGAACTGGACCTCACCACCGATTCAAATGGGCATGTTGTCGTCGCAAGCGACCACCCACAAAAAGACCGGATTGAGGCATTGTTTGAAGCGCACCCCGCATTGGAACTCATGTTCCAGCGCCTTAGCGCTCAGGCCAGTCTGACTCGTACTGCCCTCGACCAATTCCCCTTGGGTGGATATCTGCTCGATCCGCAAGGCGCTGTTCAAAACTATGGGCAGCTCCTTTCGGGAACAAACAGCCCGCAGCAATTTCACCTGGTCATTGGTCCGAACGGTATCAGCACCTACTTTGGCGAACAGGAATCCACCGGTACCGGCACAGCCAAGATAGTGTAGATTTCTCACTCCCCCACCCCGAGGAACCAGTCCGCAATTTGCACCGGCGCGATTGA
>JAIBAQ010000193.1 GCA_019695095.1 Candidatus Hydrogenedentota bacterium | reverse complement strand
GCGGACATTCTCGCGTGCATCAAACAAAGCGTGCCGTTGTCGAAGACGATGCGCGAGAAGATCGACCTCCTCCGTGGATGGTCTCAGAGCCGGGCGCGTCCGGTATCGACACAGCAACTCCAAATGAACTCGGCGCCCAATCATGGATCGGTTTGATTGGCTAGAACTCGACAGTGCCGCGGGCATTGCCGCACATCGGGAATCGACGTCTCCCGCGCCGCCACCGCGAGCGATGCCCACAGACGGTCCCTCGTTCTACCGGGCTGGTCGCGAGATGCGTTACGCGGGTCACTTCAAGGCGGCCACGGATTTCTATCGCAAGGCCATCGGATTCGACGAGCGCAACTATGGAGCATGGGTCGAACTTATCGATACGCTGGTGCGCGCGGGGCGCATGCAGGAAGCCGATACGCTTTCACGCGAGGCAAACGACAACTACAAACTCGTGCGGCTATTCTACGCGGCGCGAGCCCTGGTCCTGGCCCACATGGGCAACATGCCCGAGGCCATGGCCCTCTCCGACGTGAGCGTCGACGCGGGCGACCGCAGTTGGTACTCGCGGTGTGTGCGCGGCGAATTGCTTCTGAAAGCGGATGCATCGTTCCGGTTTGAGGCATTGAAGATGTATGAGGAAGCGCAGAGCCTGGCGCAATCGCCGTGGGAACCCGCCTTCTATGCGGGTTGGTCATTGCTCGACGCGCACCAGTATGCGTTGGCCGCGTCGTACCTCACGGAAGCCGCGCATCTCAATGCGCGCGCCCCGCTAATCTGGTTGTGTCTGGGTGATTGTTTCAAGGCGCTGAAATTCTACGACCAGGCCATCTTCTATTATCAGCGTGTTTCGGAATTGGAACCCACGAGCGATTTAGCCGTGAAGCGGCAGAAAGAATGCGGATCGCTTGTTTTTGGATTGATGCGTGTGTTTCGCAGTCGCGACCTGCATGCGCGTTGGCGGAGAGAATACGAAAAAGCCCTGCAGCAATTGGAGCCCCAGGACAATGACTACTGAATATGTAAGCCCGTTGGTTGAGCGCTTTGCGACAAAGGAAATGGCGCAGTTGTGGAGTGCGCAAAGGAAGTTCTCGACTTGGCGGCGCTGTTGGATAGCCCTCGCGGAAGCCGAGCAGGAACTTGGATTGCCCATCACCGATGAACAACTCGCGGAGATGCGAGCTCACGTCGACGATATCGATTTCGCGGCAGCGGAACGGTTTGAACGCGAACTGCGGCATGACGTGATGGCGCATGTCCATACGTACGGGTTGGTGGCGCCGAAGGCCAAGCCGATCATCCACCTCGGAGCGACCAGTTGCTACGTGGGCGATAATACAGACCTGATCCTGATGCGAGAAGCACTGGAGATCATTCTCTCCAAGGCCGTCAACGTGCTGCGCAAGCTGTGCGACTTCGCCGTCAAGTGGAAGGACCTGCCGACGCTTGGGTTCACACATTACCAGCCCGCCCAATTGGTCACTGTCGGCAAGCGCGCCTGCTTGTGGGCCCAAGACATTCTGTTCGACATAGAAGATATTGAGCGCGTCATCGGTCGCTTGCGATGCCGTGGCGTCAAAGGCACGACAGGAACACAGGCGTCTTTTCTTGCGCTGTTCGACGGCGATCACGAGAAGGTCAAACGCCTCGAACAACGCGTTTCGGAAAAACTCGGTTTTGGCCGCGCGTATGCCGTCACCGGGCAAACCTATCCGCGAAAGGTTGATTCGGATGTTCTTCGGGTTCTGGCCGCACTTGGAGAAAGTGTTCACAAATTCGCGACGGATATGCGGCTGCTGCAGAACATGAAGGAAGTCGAGGAGCCATTCGGCGAGAAACAGATCGGCAGTTCGGCCATGGCGTACAAACGCAATCCGATGCGTTGCGAACGCGCGTGCGCGCTGGCCCGTTTCCTCATGGTCTCTCCGCTGCACGCGGAAATGACGTCATCCGTGCAGTGGTTCGAGCGCACGCTCGACGATTCTGCCATTCGCCGTCTCAGTTTGCCGGAATCGTTTCTGGCGGCGGACGGCGCGCTGAATTTATATCTCAGCATCATGGAGAATCCGGACGTCTATCCGAAGGTCATTGAGCGGCACGTGCGAGCGGAGTTGCCGTTCATGGCGACGGAAAACATCTTGATGGCGCGCGTGAAGCAAGGCGGTGACCGTCAGGAACTGCACGAAGTGATTCGTCGCCATTCCCAAGCAGCCGCTCGCCGCGTCAAAGAAGAAGGTGGCGACAACGACTTGTTGGAACGGCTCGCGCAAGACCCGGCCATCGGAATGAGCATGGCCGAAATTGAGACGATTCTCGATGTACGGCAGTTCGTTGGCCGCGCGCCGGAACAAGTAATCGAATTCGTCGAGCAAGAAGCCGGGCCAGTGCTCGAGCGGAACAAGTCACGGCTGGGCGCGAAATCCGAGGTCAGAGTGTAACGGTCGCGAGCCCTTAGCGTGCAGCGCCGTCTCCGGCGATTATGACGTTGCCGCTATCCGGTAGACTGAGCTGCGAAGCCTTCGATAGAAACTCGTCCTTTGAGAACGCGAAACGCGGGCTAATCTCGATCTCAATGGCAACCTTACCCTGAGCGTCTCGCGGCACGGAATGCCCTGCAGCTTCCAGCCACCCGCCCCAGTATTCGCGCATGGAAGACCAGGCGGCCACGACACTGTTGTCCCCCTCAAAGGACTTAATAGGCGTGTACTCGCCCAAGCGCCCAATTTCCAGAGCGATGGGATCGTGCCGTATGAAACGGAGCGCGTCGAATACAAACGTCTCAAACTTGTAGCCGTTTGGCTTGTCCGGCTTCACAACCCGGCCGTCGGCCCCGACGTATGCGATTTTTTTATGAGCGCGGTGCCAGGGGAAGTCCACAAAATGGTCGTTTACTCGCTCAATGAACCCTAGCGAGATGACGTGCATCGCGGGGTTTCCCGCGTAATAACGCGGCAATCCGTCTTTGTCGGTCTCCAACAACTGCGGATAGATATCGAGTTCAGAATACTCAATCACGCGGTATTCTCCGTCGCACAGGCAATGCACGCCGACGGCCTCGCGCGGCTCGTTCTTGCGGTGAATCTTGGAGGACATGTCGCCGCCGCGCAAGACGTGGTAGCCGATGAAATACGGATCGATGGACTTGATTGCCCAGTTATCTACCTGGAAGTAACTCAAGGTATCGACGCCGCGCTCATTTGCGTCGCGCGCAATTCCGTTTTCGACGATTGCGGGAATTACCCCGCCGTGACCGTTCGGATTCATCGCAAGCGAACCGGGTTCTTCCAGCATAAACTTGCCGCGCTCGTCTACACACGGCGCCATACGCTGCCGGAAGAACTTGATCTGACTTTCTTTCAGGCCGAAATGCCCATTCTCGCGGAAGAATGTCTTCGTTTCCGTCTCGTTCGTGTCCGACACCATGATGTACCAGGGAAGCGTACACCCATATCGATCCTGGGCATTGTGAAGCTTGTCCGCGTGATAGGCGAACAGCGACCGCTTCGTCACAGGCCCGATCGGATAGGCACCCTTGGGACCGTCAAATCCAAGCCGCGTGCCTTGGCCGCCCGCGACCAATAGCAGGCCCACGCGCCCCGCGCGCAGCGCCTCTTCTCCCGCCTCCCACGCTTCACGCGCATCGGCCCGCGAAGAGTCCGCTTTCGGAATCGTGGGAACAGGGGTTATCTCGCGAAAACGTTCGGCCGGAGGTTCGTCGAGCACCCACTCTGCAATGAGGCGCTCCATCAACTGAAAGTCGATGGTCTCAATCTGCCCCGCGAGATTCGTGCGGCCTTGCTCATCCAGACTATCCCAAAACGCCAATACGTGCTCTTGACCATGCTCGGCCAGTCCGCGACGCAATTCCTCTATCGAAAGGCTCATCGTGGCTTTCCCATTCCTTTGGCGCGCGCCATCATTTGTTTGCGCTGTTCGAGGTTGGGCAACATGCCCGGTTTGGATCCTTCCATGAGCTCGAACTTCGTGCCGCACCCGTCGCAGAGACCATATTCGAAGGCCGGGTGTTCCAGAAACTCACCGCAACGCGGACACGAAGGCAGGTTCTTCGCGTACAAGGCGGCGACATTCTCGAATGCTAGCCCGCAGCACGTGCACTGCTTTACCGGCTGCGCGCGCCGCCAACAACGAGTAAACTGCCGATACGCGTTGCACACCGTGCAGAAGGCTGTTTTGCCCACAAGAGGAACCGTCACGGGGTTGGACGGCGCCTCAGCTTCCTTGTCTTTCTTCCCGAAAAGCGCCATTGTTGTTCACATCATCCATTGTGTTGGCGCATGCGACAGCCTACTCGGACGAAGTCCGATAATACCCGTCCGCTCGCGCACCGATTGCCCAGGTTACATGACAGTCACAAGTGCGCGCGTCGAGTATGGAACCGATTTGTCGCCCGATTTGATCTTCATCGTGATAGTCTCAGTCTTGAAGCCAGGCTTGGCGTCGGGCGCGACGTTGACGTCCACGAATACGGTGTTCGGGGTCTCGCCGGGGCGTGTGGATAGCGACAAATCCTTGCCGGATATGGACAGGTCTTCCAACTCAAAAGGCTGTTCACTCAGGATGGTGGCCGTCGCAATCTTCCCTTGTCCCGCGGTCACTTTGTCCCGCACGCGAATGAGTGCCGGTTCGACGCGGAAGAAGGTCTTCACATCCGCTTTCATTGTGTAGTAAAACTTGCTGACCCGCTTCGCGTCGCTGTAGATGTAGAACTGATTCTGAAACACGCCGAGAGGCAGGTTCGGCGAAAGCGTAACCGCAACCTTCCACTCGCGGTGTCCAGGTTCTTTCCACTCGTTTTCCGGCACGTCTTGCAGAGCAACCGCAAAAGGCTCGTCTTCCTTCTTGACGGTATCGCGCAAATCTCTGCGCCCACGGGGCGAAGGCGTCTCGACCTTCTCCAACTTCAGCGGCTTGGTTCCCGCCTGACGAATACGAACTTCCTTCGTCGCGGATGATCCGTATTCGATTGTTCCAAAGTCCAAGCTATCGGGCTCCAGAATGAACTCCGGATCGATGTGAGCATAAACCTGAACTTCCAACGTCGGGTTGACGACATCGGACGAGTAGATCGTCAATGTCTTGTGCGAATAGAAACCCGGCACCCGAAAGGGGTTCACCGTTACGTACATGGGCATCTCGCCGCCCGGAGGAATAACGGCATTCTCGTCATATCCGGGGCGCTTCGAGTTGCGATTGAAAGTCCCCAACGTACAGCCGCACGTGGTCTTGATGGTGGTTATCTTCAGATCGCGTTTGCCGGTATTGCGAACCTTCAGCTCTTTGGTTGTCGGTTCCGCATTGGAGATGACCCCCATGTCGAATTCAGTCGTCTCGACTTCAAGCCGCGCGGAGACGCTCGGGTCTTCCGTGACGGGGGGAACCCCACCGGCCACACTCTTGGTACCTACGTCGCTTTCTTGCCAAGCGCGCGCCTGCTCCAGGAAATCGCCGCTTTCTTTCTGTCCGGCGCTGCTCGGCCTTAACACAACGAAAAGAACCAGTGTCCCGATACCCAGCAGTACGAGGACTACAACATGACTTGCACGTAGTTTCATCGCTTATTCCGCCTTAAACCTGACCCGGTATTGAGACTCTGCGCGTTCCAAATCCCGTGCCAAATTATCGTACACTTCCGACGTGACCTCGCCGAGCACTTCCATGCCCATCAACAGTGCGCCCACGACGGGCTCAAACAACGGCATGACCGTTTGTGCGCGGGGACAAACCCGGTGGATTTCCGTCCGCATGGCGTCAATCAGAACCGGACTGCTCCCCTTGAAGACACTTCCAGCCATCACCACTTCAAATTCGTCTTCGCACATACGCAACTTGCGGGCTGTGGCATTCACCATCATGCCGAGGTACTTGCCACCTCGCTCTAGAATATCACAAGCGGCCTCGTCGCCTTCAAACGCTGCTTCGAAAACAATCTTCGCCATGGGCTGCAAGTCGGTGTAGGTCAACTGCCCACGGTAGAGTTTGTAGAAGAGATCCTCGACGTCCGCACATCCCCCACGCTCCACAAATTTCGCCGTCATTAACGTGGGCGGCCGTACACCGTCACGAGTCTGCAGGACCCTCTGGAGCCCGTCGCGTCCGATACTTGACCCCGAGCATTCGTCGCCAAAGCTGTCTCCGAGTCCGCCGGTACGCGCATGATCTCCCGAACGGTTCTTACCCGCGCAGACACAACCGGTGCCGCACGCGATCGCGATCCCAAACGGGCTGCGGGTGCCGCCCCGCAAACCTCCCATCGAATCGTTCTGGAAATCGCGCGGAATGTCGCCAAACAGGGGTGTATACAGCTCGCGTTCAAGCATGACGTAGTCTTCGGGAAGGTCCGCCCCGGCAATCCCCATCCCAATCGCCGATATGTCCGAGAGACTCAGACCCGCGTCCTTGAGCGCTGCCCCAATGGCCTTTTCGTTCTCGACGCGCGCAGGGTCCACGCCGGCCATTTCGTAGCTTCCACAACCGGCCTTACCGAACCCGAGTACCTTGCCGTTCTCATCGCCGATAAGGCAATGCGTCTTTGTCGCTCCGACATCGATTCCCAGAAAATACTTCATGTCAATCCTGCTCGTCCTAAGTTGAACAACATCCCCGTATAGCAAAAATGCGCGCGAGACCTGCGTCCCGCGCGCATAAACACATCACATTCCGATAGCGTCAATTCCCTTGAAGCTCTTTCAGCCGTTTCTTGGCCAATTCGACTTCGGGCGCATTCGGATAATTGTCTACCAACTGCTTCAGAAGCGCAACTGCGCGTTGCGTTTGTCCCAGCCGCAGATGGGCGTCCGCCTGATTGCTCAGCGACATCGACACCTTCGGACTATTCGGATACGTGGTCCGAAGCTTCTCGTACTCGGCAATGGCCTCTTCAAGACGGTTCAGCTTGCGAAGGCAATCGGCCTTCCAATACTGCGCGCCGTCCGAGTACTTCGAATCGGGATACTTCTGAAGATACGCCGAATACTGAGCCAAAGCAGTCTCGAAGTCTTCGCCGTAGAAGCTCCGCTGCGCGGCGTTATAGTCCGTCAGCGCATTCGAGCCAACTTCCGTGCCTGCCGGGGCCGTGCCAGGGACCGATTCCGGCGAAGGAACCGGCGTGGTACCCTGGGCCGCCGCGACAGCCCCACCGGGAGGCGGCAGGATTTCCGCCGACTGGGCCGAATAATTCGTCCCGCTGTAGGCATCAAGCCCTGTTGCCCCGGTCGGACGCCCGGACATGCGATAGACGTCCTGGCTGAGCTTGTCGATGCTCTTCTGCATGCTGTCAAGCTTCGCCTGGTTATCTTCGATAGCAGACTGCAAACTCTTGACTGCCATATCGTTCGCTTCGACTTTGGCAGTCAAATCCGCCGCCGTCTGATTCAGCTTGGTGACCGACGGCCCCAAGTCCTGTTCAAGATTCTTGGCGATCTTATACGTCGCATACACGGTATTCGACAGTTGGTCGCCGCCGCCGGTAGTCGTGCAGCCGGCCACCCCCAACCCTATGAGCAGGGCGCACAATCCGATTGCCAAGGAACGCATGGCTCAGTCCTTCCGTGTGCGACGTTATTTCTTCGCTTCGTTAAACTGGCAACGACGGTTCTTCGCCCACGCATCTTCGCTGTGGCCGGGATCGGCGGGCATCTCTTCGCCGTAGCTGATGGTGACGATACGGTCGCCGGAAATGCCAAGGCGGACAAGCTGCTCGCGAGTCGCAAGCGCGCGCTTCTCGCCCAGCGCAAGGTTGTATTCCTGCGTACCACGTTCGTCGCAGTGACCTTCCACCTGAACGATTACGTTCGGAACCTGCTTCAGAACATCCGCATTCGCCTGAAGGGTCGAAAGGGCGTCAGGACGCAGAGCGTAGCTGTCATAGTCAAAGTAGATGGGCTTCACGAGGGGGTTCGGCCCGAAGAAGAGCTGGCTCTGGTCGATAGGCGGCAGGCCTTCGCCCGTCGTCTGTTCGGGAGCCGTCGTCTGGCTCGTGCTCGTCAAATCGGGATTGATCGGCTGCTCTTTCTTCTTCCTCGAGCAACCACTGGCTACGGTCAGCGCCATAGCCAAGCAAAGGCTCATAACAAGTCCATTCCGCAAGTGTCTCATTTCAGGTGCTCCTTCTCAGGCATGCAAAACGTGTGTGAAAGTGAAAACCGTAAGGGTCAATAGCGTAACAGAAAACGGGGCTTGAATCAAATGACCCCGATTCCTGCCCCTCGTCTATATATGTCTCAAGCGGACAAGAAGTTCCATCTCAATTCAAGGCTTCGGTTTACAGCTTCAGAATGAGATTGGATTTGACGCTTTCCACCGCCTCGCGAATGTTATCGACATGGCCGAACGCGCTCAGCCGGAAGTAGCCTTCGCCTCCCGGCCCAAAACCCGATCCGGGCGTGCCCACGACATGCGCCTCACGCAGCATCTTGTCGAAGAAATCCCAGGATTTCATGGCATTTGGAGTCTTGAGCCACACATAGGGCGCATTGACCGCGCCATATACGGTCAAACCAAGTGACTCCAAACCCGATTTGATGGTTCGCGCATTCTTCATATAATACGCAACCATCTCCCGGCATTCGCGTTGACCCTGTTCGCTCAGGATCGCGACCCCGCCTTCCTGGACGATATTGGAGGCCCCGTTAAACATGGTGGTCTGGCGCCGGTTCCACAAACGGTTCAGCTTTCCCGGTTCGCCGTCCTCGCACGCAAGCGCCTTGGGCACAATCGTCCAACCCAGACGCACTCCGGTGAATCCGGCCTCCTTCGAAAAACTGCTCAATTCGATGGCACACTCCTTCGCGCCTTCGATTTCGAAAATCGACCGAGGCAGCGCGGGGTCGCTGATATACGCCGCATAAGCGGAGTCGAAGATGATGACGGCCTTGTGTGCGCGGGCGTATGCCACGAACTTCGCCAATTGCTCCTTCGTGGCCACAGCTCCGGTCGGGTTGTTTGGACTGCACAGATAGATCAGGTCCACCTTGCCATCGGGAAGCTCCGGAAAGAAACCGTTTGCCTCCGTGCACGGCATGTAGACCAGCCCTTCAAAGCGGCCGTCCTTCCATTGTCCCGTGCGCCCGGCAATGACATTGCTGTCCACATAAACGGGATACGCGGGGTCTTGAACGGCGACCACATTGTTGAGGCCAAATATCGATTGTATATTCGCCGAGTCCGGCTTGGCCCCGTCGCTCACGAATACCTCATCCGGTTCAATATTTACGCCGTACTTCGCGTATCGGGCGGCAAGCGCCTCACGCAAATCCGTGTTCCCTTGCTCGGCCCCGTATCCGGTGTACGTCTTCACGTCCGCAAGCTTGCGTACCCCCGACAAAAGCCCCTCGATAACCGAAGGCGTCAACGGCTCTGTCGTGTCGCCGATGCCCAGCCGCATGACCTTCGCGCTCGGATTCTCCGCCTGAAACGCCCGCGTCCGCTTGGCGATTTCGGGAAACAAATAGCCTGCCTGCAACTTGTCATAATTAGCGTTAATCGTCGCCATGGAAAGAACGAGACTCCTTTCTATTCACGGTGGTCAGGTGGAGACGCAAAACGCCGCATAGTATAGCGGAAGTCCTTCGAGAATAACCTCCCGCATGCGCACGCGACTGGGAACTTGCTGTGGGGTCATCGCTCCGCAATGCTGCGTCGCGATCACCGCAAGCATCCACCTAAGCGATCGCCTGAGTAACGCCTCGCTCGCCGAGCGCGGCGCACCTCAAGGAGCAGCCCTTGAGTTCACCGCAAAAGGCCTTCTAATCCGTCGCGGTAGTGCCCCCCCCAATCTCCGCGCGCCTCCGCATAAGCGGTCGCCCAAGTAGCGCCTCGCTCGCCGAGCGCGGCGCACCTCAAGGAGCATCCCTTGAGTTAACCGCAGGCCTCTGCGTTACCCGCAACCCACGCCCCAGCACATACCGTGATCGTCGGCCCGCTTCTATCTCCAGAGTGACTGTAGTACTATGCACATACTCACTTATTCGGCTTATCGAGAACACGGCAACCCGCACCAATTTTCCCAAGTGGAGTACGGTGCAATGAAAACCTCACGCTTCTATCGCATGCGCCTTCCCCACTGGGAAGTCGACCGCAACGTGTACTTTGTAACGTTGCGCTTGGTGGGCACATTGCCGCGAGAGGTAGAGCATGAGATTCGGATTCGAACGGAAGCGTTGCTCTCTGCGCCGAACGATAAGATTAGACGTCTTCATCGCGAAGCCTTTCGTATCCTGGACGACGCATTGGATTCGCGCCAACAGAGGGCGCTATTCAACGATGCACGGCTCGCAAACGTCTGCGTCAGCGCTATCGAGCACAGAGTGAATTCTGGACGGTGGGAAAACGTGGAGTATGTGGTCATGCCGAATCATCTCCACGTATTTTTCGAATTGCGGCAAGGGACGCTAGAAACCGAGATTGTCGGCTTTAAACGCTGGACGACTTCGCATCTGCGACGGCTCATCGCAAGCGATGGCAAGGCGATTTGGCAACGCGAATGGTTCGACCATTGGTCGCGTTCGGCGGTAGAAGACCAACGAATCATAGAGTACATAAGAGACAACCCGGTCAAGGCGGGTCTGGTCGAGGATTATCGCATGTGGCCGTACGGCTCCTGGAACAATAGCTGACGAGTGACGAAATCGAGAGCACTCGACTGAAGACAAGCGGTCGCGCGAATCCGAGCCGAGACATACGAGCATGGTTACCGTCAGCGTTTTAACCTGCGCCGCGTTCGGCGATCGCGGCGCTACCAAAGACCGCCACGCAATGCGAATAGAGTAGCGCCTCGTTCGCCGCGCGCCTCCATATATGCGGCTGCCTGAGCAGCCCCCAATTCCCGCGCGCCTCCACATAAGCAATCGCCTGAGTAGCGCCTCGCTCGCCGAGCGCGGCGCACCTCAAGGAGCAGCCCTTGAGTTCACCGCAA
>JAIBAQ010000192.1 GCA_019695095.1 Candidatus Hydrogenedentota bacterium | reverse complement strand
GGCGCGCTGTTCGTCGGCCAATTGACCGTTGCTCCCCCGTTTGCCGACGCGATTAGTTTCGTGTTGTCGTTGGGTCCATCCGCGTTCGGCCTGTGCCACGTCCAATAGAAAATGCCGACCCACTTGTTCGGCTTCACCGGCCCCGCTGTTGCGAAATCCGGTTGCGTCCGCATCACTGCATCCGTCGCCACCCACGTATCGGCGTACACATCGCCGTCCGTGTAGGGTTTGCCCTCAAATACACCCTCTGCGTAGGCCACAGCGCCGCTCACGGCACTGAGAACACACAACGTCACACAAACACGAAGTCTCATCTAGTCCGCCTTACTTTCTGCATTTCTCATCCTGGGTATCCTGGGCATCCTTGTTCAATAAACAAGGATAGACAGGATGAACAGGATGCAATTCAAGAACACACTATCACGTCTCGAGGTCTACCCACAGGCATTGTTCTATCGCCGCCATCAAATCGCTAAACGATTCGGTTCGAATCGCCGAAATGCGCACACCGTTCAGCCGCTTCGCCATTCCCTCCAATTCAACGGGGTCGCAGAGGTCCGCTTTGTTCAGCACGAGAATCTGCGGCTTCGTGTCCAGCTCTAGATCTTTCAGCAGTCCCATCACGACCGCCCGCTGCTCGTCCATCACCGGACTGGACGCGTCAACGACGTGCAGCAACAGGTCCGCTTCGTCGAGTTCTTCCAGTGTAGTGCGAAACGCGGCAAGTAGCTCCGGTGGCAGATTGCGGATGAACCCTACGGTGTCCGTGATGACTATCTCGCGTTCCTTCGGGAACCGCAACCTCCGCGACACTGGATTGAGCGTCGCGAACAAGGCATTCTCGGCGACCACTTCGCTCCGTGTGAGGTTGTTGAGAAGCGTCGACTTGCCCGCGTTCGTATAGCCCACAATCGACACGATGGGCACGTTCTTCTCCGTTCGCACGGAGCGCCGGAGCTTTCGCCGGTCACCCAGTTTGCTGATTTCGCGTTCCAGCCGCGCGATGCGATCTTTCGCGCGGCGCCGGTCGATCTCCAGCTTGGTCTCGCCTGGGCCACGACCGCCAATACCGCCCGTAAGCCGCGAAAACGCGCTTGCCGTCTGCTTTGCGCCCAATCGCGGCAGCATGTAGCGCAGTTGCGCCAGCTCGACCTGATTCTTGCCTTCCCGCGTCTGCGCGCGTTGCGCGAAGATATCGAGAATGACTTGTGTGCGGTCGAGCACTTTCAAGTCGGTGTATTCGGCCAGAGCATTGACCTGCGCCGGCGTGAGGGTTTGATCGAACAGCAGGGCCTCCGCCCCATACTGCATCGCGCGGATTATCGCAGTCTGCAGGCGGCCCTTCCCCATCACATACCGCGGGTCCATCTCGCGCCGCTGAATAATGGTATCGACGACGACAATCCCCGCGCTCCGCGCCAACTCGCGCAGTTCCGCGACGGAGTCCTCGGCCCTCGAATGGGGTTCGGTGGATACGTGCACGACAATCGCCCGGTCGCGCCGGTCGTTCGCCGGTCTTCCCTGGCGTTGACGTCCGAATTCCTCCTCCAAGGCGTCGACCATATCGAGAAAGTCGGAGGGGACGTCATGTACGCTTCGGGCGCTGCTGAGTTCCCACGGCTGTTCGGCCGCATTGACCGGCAGCAAGTGCGCCATGTCGACCCGGCCGGGCAATCCATCCGGCAACACTTCCACGGCGGCGACCATGTCCAAGCGCAGTAGAGCCAAGTCCGTGAGGTCGTCATCGCTGAGCGGTTCGCCATTGAGGTGTGTGTGCACCAGCCGCAACCCACACAACCGGTCTCGGGCCGTGCGATAGTCTGTGAGGTCGGGCAGGAAGACGGCCCTCGCGTCCCCAATCACGACATGCCGGATGTATCCCCTGCGATCGATGAGTACCCCAACCTGCCGCTGCACGTCGTTGGCCAATTCGGTCATGGTTCGTGCCAACTCGGGATTAACCACCACCTCGGCAGGGCACCGCCGTTGCGCCAGCCGCTCCAGCCTACGGAGCGGTTGTGCGGCCAACCCTTGAGTATTTCCCCCTACGCGAATGATTGCCTCCTGAAAAGAACCGCCGGGCAACGGTTGTCTCCAACCGGCCCGGCGTGAGTTCCATCAAGACCTGTGCGCATGCGCACTATCAGCTCTGCCACATAACCCTTCGAATGATCTTCTGGCTTTCGACGGCGTCCAGGGTCTTCTGTGCCTTGCGAAGCTCGGTGGGATCCAGCTTTTCGAGCTTCTTCCAGAATATCGACAGGTTGCCAATAGCGATTTGGCATGCTTGTGTCGGATCCACGCACTGCGGGGCGAAGTCGATCGAGCAGAATCCCTTGAACTTGCTGACCTTCAGATAGAACAGGGCTTCCAGCATCTCCCACATGTGAACGGTTCCGGGAATCATGAAGTCATCCCAAACGCGGTAGTTGTCGCTAAAATAGACCTGAAACAGCTTGTTCGAGCGCGTCAGGAACGCAATCGACTCGGCGGGCGTCTCGCCGGCCATCATCGCGTGCGAGAAATCCATGGCGACGCCCACGTTCTTCATGGCGATTTCCTGGCACAGGGAAAGCGCTTTACCGACGTTCGAGATGGTTCCAAATTTACGGGGTTCACGAGGTTTGTAGGCTATTGCCACGTTGATATCCGGCGAAGCAAACTTCGCAATCGTCTTAATCGAGGAAATCACTGTGTTCCACTGCGTCACGTAGTCGACGTGGAACGGATAGTCGAACCCGTCGCTGTAGAGACGTAACGTAACTTCCGTCGCGCCCACCTGCCGCGCCAGTTCGACCGCCTTACGCCCTTCGTCGATGGCCGCATTGCGCGTCTTGGGATGCTGGTGCCCAAAAGCACCCTGCGCGAAGCGGCGATCATTGCTAAGGTCAGCCGCCACTCCGGAACACACCAACTGGTAGTCCTTCAGTAAACGTTTGAGTTCCTTCACCGGGAACTCGGGGGTGATGTGGCTTTGCGTTACTTCAATCGCTTTGACCCCCTTGATTTTCGAGATTAGCGAGATTCGCTCCTGGATCCGCAGCGGGTCTCGGTAGCCCTGAGGGCAAAACCGGTCCGCGCTACCGGAAAACGTGTCCAAAGAGATGGAAAACCGCAAGGCCATTGCTTTCTCCTAAGTGTTCAGGGTGCCAACGTGGCGATTCTACGTGTCGGTTTGCCGCGGCGCTTCACATTTGCACCGCTTCCGCCATCCGTGGGAACGGGAATGCGCCCCTGATCCGTAAGGTAATGCCCTGAAGGACAATGTACAAAAAAGCAGCGGACTATACCCGCTGGCGCCGCTAGTATAATGATGCGAGAATCGAAAGTCAATAGATCACAACGATTTGAGAAGAAGCGCATATTTGTCATAATTATTGATAATAGACTTTTAACTTCCCCGAATTCTCCCGGAAAAATAAAAGGGGCGAGTGCGGGCAGCGGGGGAACTGCCTCTGACGCACTCGCCGGTGGTGGGAACCAGTCATTACTGACTGTGGCCATGAGTAGCAGCCTGGGGGAAGGACCGCCCTCACAGCTATTAACGAAACATTCCCCTCCCGGCACATTATTCCAGGTTTGGGAAGGTAGACATTTTTTATTTTCCTCGGGGTCCCGAGAGCTTGAAACTCGCTGGCACCCTCGCCGCTGGAGTGGCAGCGGCATCATCCTCTCTCGACATTGGACACGCAATTCACGGCTTCAGGAAGTTATTTACTTGACACGCGGCACCCTCCGACACAAGAATCTGGCATGAAACAGAGGCTCATTGATCCATGATGTTGTTTCGATTCCAAAGGTTGATCGTTTGGATTTTGCTTGGGGCTTCCCCGTTACTGGCCTGGGGAGAGACGCCAACTACTCACCCTGCTCCTGAAGACCGCGCTACGGCAAATGAGACTCCCGCCGGCCAAGAGGAGACCCCTTCAAAGCCCGAGACAGAGGCTTCATACCGCCTGACGGCACCCAAACTCGAACTTAGCCTGCCGGCCCAAACGGAACAGGTCCCGTGGCCACCGCGAGGCAAGAGTCAGAAGCAGGAACTCCCCGCTTCGCTGCTTGCCCTATTGCAGTCGCAGGACCCGGAGATTCGCGTGCGGGCGGTTGAGGGCCTGGCAGCATCGGAGTCGTACGACGCGTTGCAGTGGCTGATTCTGTCGTTGGGCGATTCCGCACCCGAAGTCAGAAAGGCGGCAAGTCAGGCAATACTGCAGGGGAATCCGGCCTGGCTGGTGGATTCTATTCTGGGGACCCTGCTGGCTGGCTCGCCGGAGACGGCGAACGCCCTGGACTCCGTACTTCCGTCTTTGGCGAGGGTGATCGAACCGACGTTGCTTCACCTTTTTCGCGAGCAAGGCCAACCGGAGCCGTATCTAATCGTCATGGCCTACGCCCTCGGGCGCATCAAGAGCCACGAATCCATCAAGGACCTGGCCAAATACGCCAAGTCCGGCCAGCGTGAACTTGCCGAAGTCTGTGCCAATGCCTTGTACGAAGTGGATGATGAGGGGGCCATTCGCGAGCTAACCGGGCTGTTGGAGAGTCCCTACATCGAAGTACGGCGTACCGCGTTGTACGGACTGATCCGATTGGGGGGGCCTGAAGTCCTGTCGACGCTCATGGACATCTCGTCGGGTAAGAAGGAATCCGACCTTCAGTTGCGGCAGGAAGCTACGGCTCTCCTGGCTTATGTGGGCGATGAGAAGACGATTGAGTATCTCGTTGGCCTGATTCGCCAACAGTCCGGACTTGGAAATGCCGCGTCTTTTGCTCTGCAGAACCTTACCGGCTACCAAGTCGGGAACCGGCCTTATCTGTGGCTCGAATGGTGGAATGAGCTTCAGGAGGCCAAGAAACTTGAGCAGGAAGAAAAGATGACCAATCCGCTCGTTCCGGCAGACCAGATTCCCGAAGAGGAGCAGGGACACTTTCCCGGCCTGCCGCCCGTCGGAGTCCCTCGACCGGAAGACACTGTCGAACAACGGTAGCCCGACGAATCGGCCGTCACGATGTCACCCTTCCAGCGTACGCCGTATGCAGTTGACCAATTCTTCCAGGCTATAAGGTTTCTGGATAAAACCCGCCAAACCGGCGCTGGTGAACCTGCTCGACGCCTCCTGTTCGCTGAAGCCGCTCGATAGGATTACGGGAACTTCCGGCCTGATCTTCTGCATCTCTATAAAGGCCCCCTCTCCGTCCAGATGGGGCATTGTCATATCCAGAAGCACGGCAGAAAGCTCGTGAGCATGCGCGCGAAACACTTCGACGCCCTCCCGGCCATCCGCTGCCGTCAGCACTTCGAAGCCAATTTTCTCAAGCATCATCTTGGCCAGGGTACGGATAGTCTCTTCGTCATCCGTGATCAGGATCTTCCCTTTTCCTCGCCATGACCTTGCCCCCTCCTCGCGGTGGGTGTCCTTAGAGATAGCCAACTGAGTAGCAGGGAACAGGACCCGAACCGTGGTTCCCTGGCCCACCTTCGATTCGACTTTGATGGCCCCTTTGTGTCCGCGGACAATTCCGAGAACGGCCGCCATACCCAGGCCACGTCCGGTGAACTTTGTCGTGAAGAACGGATCGAACAGACGGCTCAGGACTTCTTCGCTCATCCCTGATCCCGTGTCAATCACCTCCAGAAAGACATAGGGACCAGCCGGGAGGTTTTCGTCCAAACAACTGTCGGCCAGGTACTCTCTCGAGCACTCTTTCAAGCCGGTTCCAATTGCGATCACACCGCTGGCATTGCCAATTGCTTCCGACGCGTTAATAATCAGATTCATCACAATCTGACGTATCTGCGTGATGTCTCCCTTGATGAGGGGCAAATTATCCGCAAAGCGATAGTTGAGCAAGCACTTCTTCGAGATTGAGACTTCCAACAAGTGGCTCATCTCCTGCACCACTTCCGTGAGTTGAATCGGTTGAACAACCAGTGAGCCGCGGCCCGAGTAGGCCAGCATTTGCTTGGCCAGCTCCGCTGCTCTCCGTGATGCGGTCACGATCTGATTCAGGTGCTCGCGAACCGGTGATACCGGTGAAAGGTCGACCAAGGCGAGGTCGGCGTGACCCAGTATCCCCGTCAAAAGGTTGTTGAAGTCGTGCGCAATGCCCCCCGCAAGAATGCCCAGGCTCTCCAGCTTCTGCGTCTGCTGGACTTTGGCCTCCAACGTCAACCGTTCGCGCTCGCTCCGTCGTTGCGCCGTAATGTCGCGCGCGGTGTAAACGATACCCCGGACGCCGGGCTCCTCAAGCATGTTGTACCCGATGACATCGAGGTCGCGCCATGTGCCGTCGCTGTGAAGAAAGCGTTCCTCGTAGCGCAGCATTCGTCCCGGAGACTGTCGAACCTCGCGGAACTTGGCCTCGGCAAGCGCCCTGTCCTCCATGTGCACGAACTCAATGGCCGCCGCGCCAATCAACTTCTCTCTCGGATATCCCAATTCGCGCGTTAATGCGGGGCTCGCGTAAGAGATGATTCCCTCGTAGTCGACAATTGCGATGAGGTCCGACCCATTTTCGATCAAGGCTCTGAATCGCGCTTCACTGCTTCGCAATGCTTGTTCGATGCGCAACCGGTCCGTCACATCGACGACGGTTCCTTCGATGAGGCGAATTCGGCCTTGTTCGTCGCGCATCGCGGTGGCGTTTTCCGAGACCGTGATTTGCGAACCGTCGGCGCGGCGCGCCTGGTATTCAAATCCGATGACCGATCCCTTCCTCTCAAGTTCTCGCTTGAAATCCTCCCAACGCTGAAGATCGGCGTACCGGTGCTTACACTCCGCGATATCGGATTCGATCAGATCCTTGGGCGAGGCGAAGCCAAGGAGACGTGCGAGGGCTGGATTCACATTGAAGAAAGCTCCATCCGCATAGGCTTGGTAAATCCCCTCGATTGCCTTCTCGAAGATGCCGCGGAACCGGCTCTCGGCCCGCCGTAGCTCTTCCTGAGCATGCTCGCGGTCCGCCTGATTACGCTCGATTTCCCCCGCCATCATGTCAAAAGAATGTGCCAATCGCTGTAATTCATCCCCGTCAGGCGTTGCACGTTCCAAGCCGCTACGCGCGGCCAAATCGCCGGTTCCCAACCGCGCGGCCTGCAGGGCCAGGATTCGAGCGGGCATGATTACGGTTCGGTGCAAAATCCAGTAGACAACCAGCAAACTGGCCAGATAAAGCCCCAACGACAAGAAGGCCCGTTGGAATGCAGCGAGTCGCAGATGCGCAAGCCCCGGTTTCAGATCGGTCGTGAAATAGAGCACGCCGGATACCTGCGAGTCCCCACCGCCGCCGCCGCTTCCTGCGGGATAGACGCTGTGGTATACCGAAATTGAGCCGTCCCAGGGATTCTCTCTAGGTATGGGAGTGCCCGTCTCAATGGTCCGCGCGATATCGGCATTGCTCAAGGGCAAGACTTTGGCCCCCGGCTCGGATTTTGCCAATACGTTGCCGAGGGAATCCAGGAGCACCATTTCAGAAATCGCGTTGCTCCGCGAGATTTGCTCGACGATATGCTGGAGGTAGTCTCTTGAATCCTGAACCGCGAGATCGCCGGACATCACCGGTTGCACCGCAATGGCGGTCGTTCTGGCTATTCCTAAGCCCTGTCGCTTTTCCTGCTCCACGAATAGATGTCGCGACATTCTGTAGCCTGTTGTCAATGCCACTGCGACCGTGATGAGCCCAAAAACAAGAAACAGGCTCAGAACTTTGAGGGCAAGCGAACGCGATATGATGGACGAAAGCGCCAATTCCGGGTTCCCATGTGCTGGTACGCTCAGACTGCCCCCATCCCACAAGGACCGATTCCGGGACCTGCCCAAGTCACAGATCGAGGGAACCGTGCGCCGATCGTCGATGCAAACGGAATCTGGCCGGTCGCGCTAACGACACCCGCCACCCCGGACGCCCCCAAATGCGCAAGGGAAAGCGTGGTATAAGCAGCATCACGAAATCGCGGCATTGAGACAATCTGACAGCATTTTCCGCCCCGAAGCGCTTGGAATGCAACATTCGGGCAGCGGTCTGAGAATCACGGGATTACGAATTTTGCCGCTGAGTGAAATCTTCGCTCTTGTGACGCACAATCTCGCCTTTGGTGAGGTAGATGACGTCCTCGGCAATGTTCGACGCATGGTCGCCGATCCGTTCCAGGTGGCGAGCGACGCTGAGCAGATGAATCAGAGACTCCAGTTGCTCCGGGTGTTTCCGTATGCCGTCCTTGACCTGGCCATACATTTCGCGGTTAATGGCATCGACTTCGTCGTCCGAGGCAATCACTTCGTAGGCCAGCGCCGCGTCTTCGTTGACCAGCGCGTCCAATGCCCGATGAAGCATCTCATGCGCTTTCTCGGCCATGCCCGTGAAATCGAAGGGGATGTCAATCCGCTCGTCTTTTCCCAGAAACAGGGAGCGTTCCGCGATGTTTACGCTGGCGTCGCCAATTCGCTCCAGCTCATTGTTGATCTTCAACACGGCGATGATGAACCGCAGATCGTGCGCGACGGGCTGGTGCAGCGCCAAGACCTTCTGGCATTCCTCTTCGATGTCCACTTCCCGCTCGTCGATTGCGTAGTCGCCCTCGATGACCCGGTTCGCCAAAGACACGTCGTGGTCGCGGATCGATTTGACCGCGCTGACGACGCTCTCTTCCACGAGAGCGCTCAAGGCCAGCAATTTCTTCTTGAGCTTTTCGAATTCGCGCTGCATGTGTATTGCCAACGAAGGTACCCTAATGTTCAGCCAAACCGGCCGGTAATGTAGTCTTCCGTTTCCCGCTCGCGCGGATTCGTGAAGATCGTCTCGGTAGCACCGAACTCCACCATTCTACCTTCACAGAAGAAGGCCGTGTAATCGGAAATACGCCCCGCTTGCTGCATATTGTGCGTTACTATGACGATCGTGTAATCGTTGCGCAACTCGTCAATCAAATCCTCGATGCGAGCGGTAGATCGAGGGTCCAGCGCCGACGCTGGTTCGTCCATTAGGAGGATTTCGGGGTCCACCGCGAGCGCGCGCGCAATGCACAAGCGCTGTTGCTGTCCACCCGAAAGACCCAACGCGTTCCGGTGCAGGCGATCCTTCACTTCGTCCCACAAACCGGCTCGGACAAGGCTGCTCTCCACAATCTCGCTGAGCCGCTCGCGGTCTTTTGTACCGTGAATTCGCGGTCCGTACGCGACGTTTTCGAAGATGGACTTCGGGAATGGATTCGATTTCTGAAATACCATCCCAACTCGCTTGCGCAGCGCCACCACGTTCGTCGTATTGCGATAGATGTCTTGGCCGTCGATGACAACGTCGCCTTCCAGGCGCGCGCCTTCGATGATATCGTTCATGCGGTTCATCGTTCGCAGCAAGGTTGATTTGCCGCACCCGGACGGACCAATGAACGCTGTCACCTGATTGGCATAAATGTTCATGGTCACGTCAAATAGAGCTTGGACATTCCCGTAGAAGAAGTTCAGATTGCGTATCTGTACTTTCGTCTGAGGATTTGCCTCTTTCACCTGCACACTGTCGGCTACCATCGGTACCGCTTCCTGAAGTGGCTGCGAAGAATTATCGCGCCGATGTTGAGCCCCAGCACCAACAGGAGCAGAACCAGGGCGGTTCCATATTGCGTCGGCCTGACCAGGTCCGGATTTGGAAACTGTGTCGCCAGCGCATACAAATGAAACGGAAGCGCCAGCGCCTGATCGAATACCGAGCGCGGCAGATTGGGAAGATAGAACGCGGCGACCGTCAGCAGAATCGGCGCCGTTTCTCCCGCCGCTCTCCCGATGCCCAGGATGCTTCCCGTGAGCATTCCGGGTATCGCGTACGGCAACACGTTCTTGCGGATGGTTTCCCATTTGGTCGCTCCGAGCGCGAGGCTAGCCTCGCGTAACGCCTGCGGCACTGCCCGCAACGATTCTTCGCTGGATACGATAATCGTTGGAAGAACCATGCAAGCCAGCGTCAGGCTACCCGCCAAGATGCTTGTACCAAACCCAAAGAACAACACAAACAGCCCGAGACCGAACAATCCAAACACGATTGAAGGCACCCCCGCCAAGGTCACGATGGCCAGGCGGATCATCGCGGTGAAGCGCCCTTGCTTCGAGTACTCTGAGAGGTACACCGCGCTCGCCATACCGAGCGGCAACGCGACGAGGATGGTCCCCGTTATCAGCCAAAAGGTCCCAACGATGGCCGGCCAAATACCGCCTTGGCCATTCGCGGTTGGCGCGGTACTCAGGAAACTCCAGCTCAGCACGGGTGCGCCTTTCCACACAATGTCGAGGATGATGTATCCGACAACGGCAACGATGGAGTACGTCACGAGGCGAAGGCCCCATGTAGCCGCGCTTTCGGAAATAGACGTACGCATTACAGCCTCTGATAACTCTTAAGAACGCGCATGGCCACGATGTTCAGGAGAAACGTCGAGAGCAGGAGCAGAATCCCCACCCAAAAAAGTGCCTGATAATGTTCGCTGCCAAAGACGATCTCCCCCATCTCCGCGGCGATCGTCGCGGTCATGGTGCGCACCGGCGCCAAGGGCGAGAGCGTGGTCATGGCGGCGTTGCCGGTGAGCATGATCACGGCCATGGTCTCTCCAATCACGCGCCCCATACCCAACATAACGCTGGCGATGATTCCCGACATCGCTGCGGGCACGGTCACACGCCAAATCGTCTGCATCCGGTTCGCTCCCATGGCCATGGAGGCTTCCTTGTAGGACATGGGAACGCTTCGAATCGCATCTTCCGATATCGTGACAATCGTCGGCACGGCCATTAGCGCAAGCACTAACGCACCCGTTAAAGCAGTCAGGCCGCTGGGCAAGTCGAACAGCCTCCGCAGGGCCGGCGCAACGACGATAAGTCCAAAGAATCCAAGAACGACGGACGGTATTGCCGCGACAAGCTCCACAAATGGCTTGAGAACCTCGCGCTCACGGGGTCCAGCCAGTTCCGCGATGTAGACAGCTCC
>JAIBAQ010000191.1 GCA_019695095.1 Candidatus Hydrogenedentota bacterium | reverse complement strand
TGGGCCGTCGCTTGGACGCGTTGTCGGGTCACAATCCGTTTAGATGGTTCAATCGCTACAACGCCGTCGAGAACAAGAGCCTGATGGTGTACTGCTCAGTCTTCTACACGCCGGAAGAGGTTGAAGAGGCGCTGGCCGGTTCGTTCGACATCGTCGATCGGGCGTTCTGCATGCATGTCCCGCCGGTTAATCCGCTGAAGAAGCTATTGCGTGAAGTCGCGTTTCACATGAATCCACGCCTTGGCGACTGCTTTTTTGTAGTCGCGCGCCGCAAGGAGTAGCCGGTGACCCGATCTATCCGTTTGCGTCTTGCGGTCATGATGTTTCTTCAGTACTTCACGATGGGCGCAACCATGCCCATTCTCGGGCACTACCTGAAGAACTACCTTCATTTCGAGCCGATGGAAGTGGGGAAGGTGTTGGCAATGCCCGCGACCGCAGCCTTCATAGCGCCCTTCTTCGTGGCACAGGTCGCAGACCGCTGGATCAGCGCAGAGCGCCTGTTGGGACTCTGCCACCTGCTCGGCGGCGGTGTGATGCTGTGGTTGTCGCGCCAGCATTCCTACCCGTCTTTTCTGGCGGTGTTCCTTCTGTATTCGCTGATTCAATCGCCTACGTTCGCAATGACCAACACGATTGCCCTGCACCACGCCACGGACGCGAAACGTGATTTTGGGTCTATTCGATTGTGGGGGACCATCGGGTGGGTGGCAGTTGGTTTCGCTTTCGGCTTTCTATGGCTGCGCGGCGGAGGCACGGAACCGGCTACAAGCCGCCTCCCGGATGCGCTGCTGCTTTCGGGGTTCATGTCCTTGATCCTCTGCGTGTATGCGATGACACTGCCAAGGTCCCATGGGAAAACCAGTCAAGCTGCCAGGACCGCTTCGACACGTGGAGCGTTTTCCGTGTTCGCCAAACCGGGTGTCGGGTTACTGTGCGGGTTGGCATTCTTCGGAAGCGTTCTCAACCAGTATTACATGCAGTGGATCAGCCCGTACTTGAGTCAGTGCGGTTATACCGACGCCCAGATTATGCCCCTGCTGACATTGGGACAGATCTCGGAAATCGTCGTGATGGGCTCGCTGGGACGTATCCTGTTGCGCGTGGGCATGAAACGAACCATGGCGCTGGGTCTCGCCATGCAGGGGGTCCGGTTCGTTGCATTCTCGATTGGCAGCCCGTCGATGCTGGTCGTGGCGGGGCTGTGCCTGCACGGACTGACCTACGCGTTCTTCTTCGTGGTGGCGTTCATCTATCTCGATACGCATTGCACAAAGGAGCAGCGCGCCGGCGCTCAGCTCTTGTTCAACATGGTCGTAAGCGGATTCGGCAGCTTGTCGGGCAGCCTACTCGCCGGGAAATCCGCGCAGTTGCTGACCATTCCAGGGACGACGCTCATCAATTTCCGTATCATGTGGCTCATCCCCACGGTGATTGCGGCGGTCGTGCTTACGGCTCTGTTGCTCCGTTTCCGCGACGAACCGGCAAAGAGCGCCCCAGCGTAATTGACAGCGAGGAACGACGTGAATCGACGAGGGACAATCATCTTTGATGTAGACGGAACGCTTTTCCAGGCCGGTCTTGTGACCGCTCCCGCCATACAGAAGAGTTTCCGAGAGAACGGTCTTGTGCCTCCCTGCGTAGAGACAATCTCTACTTGGTACGGCAAGCCCGTCGAGGCCTACCACGCATGGTTGGCTTCGTTGTGCCCGCCTGACCTCGTACGTCGCATCATCGCCGACACTGACCGGTATGAGTTGGAGTTTATCGCATCGGATGGAAAGCTATACCCGGGTGTCCCGGAAGTTTTGAACACGCTTCGCGCGCAAGGTTTCTTTCTGGCGACTTCCTCCAATGCGCCGCAGGACTATTTCGACACCGTCGTGGACACGCAGGGATTGCGCCCGTACATCGACCTGCCGCTATGCCGGGGAACTCAATTCAGGGACAAGACGGAAATTGTGGCCGCAATCCTCGATCGCGTTCCGGTTCGCCCGGTCATCGTGATTGGCGATCGCTCGGACGACGTGGACAGTGCGCACGCCCACGGAGCTTTTGCGGTGGCATCGTTGTATGGATTCGGCTCGCGAGAGGAATTGCGCGACGCGGATGCGTTCGTGCAAGAGGTCATCGAGATTCCGTCAGCAATCGAACGCTTGGTCAGCTCTCGCGCTCGACAATAAAGCGCGCCAGTTCCCGGAAGATTTCCGCTTCAGGGCCGAACGTTTCGAGTGACGCGACGGCGGAATTGACGGCGTCACTTCCCAACTCACGCGCCCGCTCCAGTCCAAGTACGCTGATGTACGTGGACTTGTTGTTCGCGGCGTCGCTGCCGACGGGCTTTCCGATGAGTTCTTGTTCTCCCACAACGTCAAGGATGTCGTCGGCAATCTGGAAGGCAAGTCCGATGTGTTCGCCGTAGGCGGTGAGGTTGCGCAGTTGCGCTTCGCTTGCTCCGCCCAGCATGGCCCCGCAACGAACCGATGCGCGAATGAGCGCACCCGTCTTGCGCTCGTGCAGGTGCCGCAGTTCCGCCAGCGTGAGTTGCTTATCTTCGCTTTCGAGGTCAATCACTTGCCCGCCCGCCATGCCGTCCGCGCCGGATGCGCGCGCAATCTCCCGAATGATGCGAATGTCGTCCGCCTGAGCGGCGACGTCAAACGCCAGCGTCAGCAGCGTATCGCCCGCGAGAATAGCCATGGCTTCGCCGAATGCCCGGTGAGCGGTGGGTTTGCCGCGACGGAGATCGTCGTTGTCCATGCACGGCAGATCGTCGTGCATGAGCGAGTAAGTATGAATCATCTCAAGGGCGCAGGCGGCCGGGATTGCGCGGGTGTCTTCTCCGCAGATCAGCTCGGCCGCGCCAAGGGCCAATGCGGGGCGCAAACGTTTCCCCCCGGCGAACAGGCTGTACTCCATCGCTTCGCGCAGCGTCTTTGGCCCGCCGCTGATGGTATCGAAGTAAGCGCGCAACGCGCGTTCGGTGCGCTCGCCCTTCTGTTCAAGAAACTCGGTGACTGTCATGACTTCTCCATGGCTGCGGGTATGGTGTCCCTGCTCTGGGTGCGTAATGCCGGACGAGCGGAACTGTTGCGGGGGGATTGTAGAGCGTTTCTCCAGGGCGCACAAGCCGGCGTGTAGTCCGCACAGTGCATGAAGTGGGTCTGAAATTGTTCAAAAGCACCGCGGACGGGACAAAGAAAAAGGCACGTCAGGGTTGAGGGAGTAAATCCCTCGAACGGCCTAACGTGCGATCAACCAACAGTGATTGTGGGTGGCTGAGTGGGCTCTTTCGGCCTTTGCCGCTTTCTGGGTGGTCCTGCGTTCAGGTGCAGAACAAGGACCACTGCGAGGCGGCTTCGGGAAAGTGCCCCTCAGCCCGTACTCTGCAGCAGTTACTTCTTCTTCGCTGCGGACTTCTTCGCGACGGCTTTCTTCTTCGGGGCAGCCTTTTTCTTCGCAGCCGGCTTCTTCGCAGCTACCTTCTTCTTCGGGGCTGCTTTCTTCTTCGGGGCTGCCTTCTTCTTCGGGGCTGCTTTCTTCGCGAGTGCCATTCCTAGTGCCTCCTTTTGAACTGGCTTTCACCACTCGGCGGCGGTGGTGTGTTCCGGTCACCACGGGTGACCAACACCGATCCGACGCCATGCTCCATAGCCACGGAGCATTAACCACCGGTCACATCCCGGAGTGGTTCAACTGTAGTGTATGAAAACCGCGCCCGCAATTGGCGTAGGCGCGGGGTTGCACGCTGGAGATGACATAATGAATGTTGGTCGGGTGACGCATACGAATCGCGTGGTTGTGTTTGGATACCCTACGTGAAGTGCCCCACGTCGTCGATATGGCGTTGATTCGTTGCGAGATTCTCGTCCCCGATCGTTGCCATGGGAAAGCGCCACCCCTGGCGCTGTCGTCAGCGGCGAAGTCTCTGTTCGAGATCTTCGCGGCGTTTCTTGCACGACGCGCAACGTTGTTGCGCATGAAACTTCGTGCATCGAATGCCTTGATTTCTTCCGCTTCGCGATTCAATTTTTAGTGTCGAGTGCGTTGCGATCGTCGTCGTCTGCCTTCGTACACCGCCTTCAATTTGTCTGCGAGAGCTTCTCTTTTTTCTTTTTCGGTCGACTCTCTATATAAGTGTTTAGCAAACAACGAAGAAAATAGCAAGTATTTTCTGCGAAGAACAAGAAAAACTTTTCCGCTCATCGGAGGCATTTACGTCATTCGCGGAGGCGTTTCTTCACCGGTTGAAGCGTCTTACGCGCGCTCACCGTCGAAGATCCGGACGCGCGCGCATTTAGCGCGGACATATTTTCTCTGCGCTTGCGCGATTGCTTTTGATCTCATTTCGCCCTGTATTTATCGGCCTGTTATCGATGTGACGTATTGACTGTCACTACCTTCTTCAAGGTGTGGTTGGATTCTCGAATCGATTTCTACGGTTGCCTGAAGTGCGCGTTGCGGGGTAGAGTAGAAGCGGGATACATGGAAGTTCGACCTGGAAAGGCGGGACACGCACCATGGGTAAGCAAGAAGTCGGTTGGGGAGTTATTGGTTCGACTGGATGGGCTGATACCACTTTCGGTCCGGCGATCGCCGGCGCGGACGGTTCCACGTTGCGCGCCGTGTTAAGCAGTACCCAAGAGAAGGCGGATGCATTTTGCGAGAAGCATGAAGTCGCCAAAGGCTATTGCGATCTTGATGCATTTCTTCGCGACGATTCCGTTGAAGCAGTGTGGATAGCGAGCGCGAATCATCTTCACGCGCCACAGACGATTGCCGCACTCAAAGCGGGCAAGCATGTGTTGTGCGAGAAGCCGATGGCGATTACACCTGCCGAGTGCGAGGCGATGATCAAGGCATCGCAGTCCGCCAATCGTCTTCTGGGGATTGGTTATCACCTGCGTCACCATGGCTTGCTTCAAGAGCTCCGGCAAGAGTTCAAGTCGGGCGCGTTGGGTAAGCCCGTGTTCGCGCGGGCTCAGTTGTATTTTGCATATCCGTCACCTCCCGCGGAGTGGCGGCAGAAGCGGGCCACTTCAGGTGGATGGGCCCTGGGAGATATCGCGACCCACCTTATCGACCTGTGCCGATGGTTCTTGGGCGATGTGGAGAGCGTCCACGGCATGTTGACCAACCGCAGGTTTGGTTTTGAGACTGAGGACCACGCCGTTCTCACCCTTCGCTTCAAGGAAGGCGTTGCCGCGGTTGCCGACGCGTCGACCGGCGCTCCTGGCCTGGCGCGTTTCGAAGTCTACTGCACGGAGGGATTCTTCGTCTGCGAAAACGCGTTCTTTGGCCACGGCGGACTGGTGACGCGCGGACGGATTGGGGCGCAGCCTCATGTATCCGGTTCGCCGAACGTCAACCCGTACCGAAACCAGGTGGAGTGTTTCACGCGGGCGACGCGCGGCGAATGCGAGTTCCCCGCTACCGGTATCGACGGTGTTGAGAACGTGAAGATTATGCAGGCCGTGCGGGGATACTGAGGCACAAAGCCTGGTGCGCACACAACGAGTCACAATAGAAGAACCGGCCTTGGATCGTTGACCCAAGGCCGGTTCGTTGTTCGTGATCCGTTCTTATTCGGGTTTGTACTCGCCAAGCCCGACCAATTCGATGCGGGCCATTGGGGCGGCGTCGCCGAGGCGATTCCCAAGCTTGAGTATGCGGGTGTAGCCGCCGGGGCGCTGGGCATAGGCCGGGGCGATTTCCTTGAACAGCTTCGACACGACGTCTTCGTCGCGCAGGGCGGCAAACGCCAAGCGGCGATTGGCAACGGTGTCTTGGCGCGCAAGCGTAATCAACGGCTCGGCGAACTTGCGGAGTTCTTTGGACTTGGCCACCGTGGTTTCGATGGCGTTGTTCTTAAACAGCGCCAAGGCCAAGCTCTTCATGGTTGCCTTCCGGTGCGACGTGGTCCGGCCGAGGCGGCGGCCTTCGTTTCTATGTCTCATAGCTAGCGATTCCCTCAAACCCGAATGCGGGGTTACTCGTCTTCTTCGTCTTCCTGCTCGATCTCAATGGCTTCTTCGTCGCTGGGCGCGCCTACCGGAACACCCACGGCCATTCCAAGCGACAGACCCATCGTCGTCAGCAGTTCTTTGATCTCATCCAGCGACTTCTTTCCGAAGTTGTGGAACTGGAGCATCTCGGCTTCCGTACGTCCCACCAATTCGCCGATCGTCTTGATGTTTGCGGCCTTCAGGCAGTTCGCCGAACGCACACTCAATTCCAACTCGTCAACGGAGCGCGCCAGCTTGCGGACCATCTCCGGATCTTCCATGCTCACTCCGCCCGAGCCTTCGTCGTCTTCGCGGTGCTGCTGAACGAAGATCTTGAGGTGCTCGACCAGTAGGGCGGCCGCTTCTTCCAACGCCTTGTCCGGCGTGATGGAACCGTCGGTCCAGATATCCAGGATGAGCCGGTCATAGTCTGTGTGCTGACCGACGCGGGCGTCTTCCACCTGGAAATTCACGCGCGTGACGGGCGAGAAGTTCGCATCCAGGTAAATCGTCCCGATGGGCGCATGCTCCAACTCGAAGTTGTCGGCGGTCACGTAACCACGGCCGCGCGCAACCTTGATTTGCATTTCCAGTGTCGCGGACGACGCCGTGCAATGGCAAATGACCATGTCGGGATTGAAAACCTCGACATCCTGGTCTTTGAAGACTTCGCCCACCGTGACTTCACCCTGACCTTTGTGCTTAAAGGTGAAGATCAGCGGGTCTTCGCGGTTGAGGCGGATTTCGCATCGTTTGAAATTCAAAACGATGTCCGTCACGTCTTCTTTGACGCCCGGCAATCCCGAAAACTCGTGGTGCGCGCCTTCAATCTTGATGGCGGTCACCGCGGAGCCTTCCAGCGACGCCAAAAGCACACGGCGAAGCGAATTGCCGATGGTTGTGCCATAGCCTCGCTCAAACGGTTCAACTATGAACCGCGCGTACTGTCCCGTCGCCCCTTCGTCGACCTTAAGGTACTTCGGTATGAGAAACTCTTTCGCTATCATCTTCCGTTCGTCTCCCGGAGGTGGGGCCTCTTTGGTACGTTTCCTGTCCCCTAATTCATGGACGGTGAGTTCGAGAAACTGTAATCGCCCCTTACACGCGGCGCCGTTTCGGAGGCCGGCATCCATTGTGCGGGATCGGCGTCACATCGCGAATCAGCGTAATGTCCAATCCCGTGGATTGAATGGCGCGGATGGCCGATTCGCGGCCGGCTCCCGGGCCATTCACGTGCACGCGCACTTCGCGCAGCCCGACTTCCTTTGCCTTCTGGGCAGCCGCTTCGGCGGCGACCTGAGCGGCGAACGCCGTGCTCTTGCGCGATCCGGAGAATCCCACTTGGCCCGCGCTGGACCACGCGATCACGTTGCCGTGGCTGTCCGTGATCGACACGATGGTGTTGTTGAACGTGGCCTGAATATGGGCAACTCCCGACGTCACATTTAATGTTGTGCGCCGCTTCTTGCCCTTCGCCTTCCTCTTTTCCTTAGCCAATGCTGCCAACCTCCTGGTTCAGGCGCCGGTTTCAGACTGCCTGATAGCTGTATGAGTCCTTTGCCGACCCGGTGTTACTTTTTCTTGATGGTTGCGCCGCGCGGCCCCTTGCGGGTACGGGCGTTGGTATGGGTCCGTTGTCCACGTACGGGCAAACCGCGCTTGTGACGCTGACCGCGGTAGCTGCTGATATCCATGAGGCGCTTGATGTTCGAGTGAACTTCGCGCCGCAGGTCGCCTTCCACAGCGTACTTCGCGGTGATCGTCGTCGTGATCTTGCTCACCTCTTCGTCGGTGAGATCGCGCACCCGCGTGTTCGGGTTCACACCTGTCTCTTTTAGCACGGCCTTCGCCCGCGCGGGGCCAATGCCGTAGATGTATTGAATGCCTACCTCTACCCGTTTCTCTCGGGGGAGGTCTATACCGACTATGCGTGCCATTCGAGTTGGTTCTCCTGCGAAGGGGCCTTAGCCCTGGCGCTGCTTGTGACGCGGGTTTTCACAAATCACCCGGACACGGCCGTGCCGGCGGATGATTTTGCACTTCTCGCAAATCTTCTTAATCGACGCTCTGACCTTCATGCTACACTCCGGAGGCCGCACTTTCGCCGGCCGTTTCTCCCGCTACCTTGCTCCTGTGACTCTTGACCCGGACCGCTTCGTATCGACTACTTGTATCGGTACGTGATCCGCCCGCGCGTCAAATCATAGGGCGACATTTCAAGCTTCACGCGGTCTCCCGGCAAGATTCGGATAAAGTTCATCCGCATCTTTCCCGAAATGTGAGCCAGTACCTTATGCCCGTTCTTGAGCTCCACACGGAACATGGCATTTGGCAACGGCTCTACAACCGTCCCTTCGACCTCGATGGCTGCTTCTTTGTCCATAAACTAACGTATATTCTCACTCATGCGTTTCGGTTGCGCCTGCTGGAGCACGCCGTTGGCCCCATACAAGCTTAGGCGTCGCGGACAACACTTCGGCCGCGCCCTCACGCACCACAATGCTATGCTCAAAATGCGCGCTCGGCTTTCCGTCGGCCGTGACCGCCGTCCACCCGTCGCGCAAAAGTCTTGCTTCGGCTTTGCCCATGTTCACCATGGGTTCAATCGCCAGCACCATGCCGGGTTTGAGCTGAGGCCCCCGCTTGCCCGTCACAAAGTTCGGGATCTGCGGTTCCTCGTGCATGGAGGTTCCTATTCCATGCCCAACGAACGACCGCACCACCTTGAATCCTGCCGGTTTGCAGGTGCCTTCGACCGCTCGGCCGATGGCTTCCAGATAGTTTCCGGCGCTTGCCGCTTCAATGGCCCGTGCCAACGACAAGTCGGTCACTTCCATCAGGCGACGGCGCTGGCTATCGACCTTCCCACAGGGTACGGTGATGGCCGCATCGCCGTGGTAACCTCGATAGAAGACACCCACGTCTATGCTGACGATTTCGCCTTCTCGAAGCTTTCGCTTTCCGGGAATGCCGTGCACAATCACCTCGTCCACGGAAATACAGGTGCTCTTCGGGTAGGCTTGGTACCCCAGAAATGAGGGGACTCCGCCGAAGCCGCGAATCAACCGTTCTCCATCGGCGTCCAATTCCTCGGTCGTGATGCCCGGCTCAACCTTCTGAGTGAGCTGGACAAGCACTTCCGCGACGATTTGGTTCGCCTCGCGGAGAATGTCGATCTCCTGTTCCGTGCGAATTGGAATCATGCCTTTCCGGCCGCCTCCATGGCGCACAGAATTTCTTCAAATTTCACGAACACGGCCTCGGGGGTCAGGTTGTCCGAGACAACCGTACGCAACAAGCCGCGTTCGTCGTAAAACATCCGTATTGGCTCCGTCGTCTCATGATAGATGAGAAGCCGCTGACGGATAGTCTCCGCCGTATCGTCCGGCCGCCGCATCAGCGTACCGGTGCAACCGTTCTTGCTGCACCGAGTGTCGCCGTTTCGCGGCGGGTCGTACTTCAAGTTATAGATAGCGCCGCACTCCGGGCATACCCGGCGCGCGGTCAGCCGTTCAACTATCTCGTGGTCGGACACCTGAATATCAAGTGCCACGTCCAGCTTCTCGGTTCGCTCACCGAGGAGTCTCTCAAGGGTCTCCGCCTGCCTTAGCGAGCGCGGAAACCCATCCAAAACATACCCTCCGCGGCAATCCGGTTCGCAGAGCCTCTGTGCAACTATCGCACAGGTCAACTCATCCGGTACGAGCGAACCCGACTCCATGTAGGGCTCAATCTCGCGCGCGAGATCCGTCTTCCGCTGGAGATGATCCCGAAAGATATCTCCGGTCGAAACGTGAGGCATCTTCCGCGCCGCTGCGATACGCTGGGCCTGTGTGCCTTTTCCGGCCCCAGGCGCACCCAATAGCACGATTCGCAATCCCACGCCTCATTTACCTGCTGTTGCCGGCGCTTGCGCGTACGGCGTCACGACATGCGACGGGACCGAACGCGGCGCCCCTTCACGAATCCATCGTAATTACGCATGGTCAGGTGCGTCTCAATCTGTCGGACCGTGTCCAACGCCACACCGACCAAAATCAGCAAACTCGTTCCTCCAAAGAACCGCGCCACAACCGGCGGAATCGCATGCACGTATCCGTAGAAAATCTCCGGCAGCAATGCCACTGCGGCAAGAAACAGCGAACCTACTAGTGTAATGCGCGTCATCACGCGATTCAAGTATTCCGCGGTCGCTTTGCCGGGGCGCACACCCATGATGACGCCGCCGTACTTCTTCATGTTCTCGGCCATCTCGATCGGATTGAACGTGATCGCCGTGTAGAAGAAGGAGAAGAAGATGATCAACCCCGCATACATTCCGTCGTAGACGTACCGGTTGTCGCGGAAGTAGGTTATATACACTGACTCAAACGTTGGATTCTGGATGACTTGCGCAAGCATACCCGGCAGCATGAGCAGCGAACTGGCAAAGATGATCGGAATAACGCCGGCCTGGTTGACGCGAAGCGGCAGGTAGTTCCGTCCGCCCGTTGTCATCCGGCGTCCTTTCATCTGCCTCGGGTACTGCACCGGAACGCGGCGCACCCCGGTCGTGACCACGATGACGCCTGCGATAATCGCAATGATCAGGACCATCAGGATGCCCACTTGGATAAGACCAAGCTGCTGTGACTTGATGAGTTCGACCACCGAGCGAGTCGCGTTCGGCATGTCGGCCACGATACTCGTGAAGATGATCATCGAAATACCGTTACCGATTCCGTGCTCGCTGATTTGCTCGCCCACCCACATAATGAAGGCGGTGCCGGTCGTAAACGTCAGGACGCACATCACGTAGAACCACCAATTGGAGTTCGTAACGATCGGTGTTGATCCCGGAGAATTCATACCCGCCAGGAACGCCGCCATGGCTACACTCTGAATAATGCACAGTCCAATCGTTCCGTATCGGGTGTATTCCGTAATCTTCTTTTGGCCTTCCGCGCCTTCCTTCTGAAGCTTCTCCAGAGCAGGCACTACGACGACCAGAAGCTGGATAATAATGGACGCGCTGATATACGGCATGATGCCGAGGGCAAAAATCGTCGCCCGTTCGAAGGCGCCGCCCGTGAACATGTCGTAGAATC